>JBDNHJ010000331.1:0-4369 GCA_041688835.1 Fuerstiella sp. | reverse complement strand
GACCTGAACCCACTGGCGGTCGAACTTTGCAAAGTGAGCCTCTGGCTGGAAGCCCACGTCCCCGGCGAACCGCTCAACTTTCTGGACCACCACATTAAATGCGGTAACGCCATAGTCGGTCTCGCCAGCCGCGAGGAACTCAAACGCGGCATTCCCGACGATGCTTTCAAGACACTGCCCGATGATGACAAGGACGTCGCTGCTGAACTGCGTAGGCAAACCAAAGAAGAACGCAAGGGATATCAATCACTCGATTTTTCCGGCCGACCTGCCGACGATCTCGATGCCCTGCGAAGTGATTTTTCGAGTGTTGCCAACCTGCCGGAAAACACTCCGGAACAGATTCGGCACAAGCAGAACGCCTACGACGAATTTCGACGTGGACTTCACCTGCGAAACCTGAAAACCCTTGCTGACATTCAGGTGGCACAGTTCTACATCTCGAAGACGCCGGAGACACGTCGCAAAATTACCACGCACGATCAATACAGACGCTACTTGCGTGGAGAGAATCCACATCCCGAACCAACCGCGTACGCTCAAACAATTGCCCAACGAAAGCGATTCTTTCACTGGTACTTAGAGTTCCCCGCCGTATTCGCAAACGGAGGTTTTGACTGCATCATCGGGAACCCACCATATCTTGGTGACAAGAAACAGAAGCGGATGTACGGAGACTCATTTCAGAACGTAACCAAGTGGCAGTTCTCGTTAAAGAATGCGTGCGATCTTGTCGCATTTTTCTATCGCCGAATCTTCGACATTCTGAAGACGCCGGGTTTTACATCCCTAATTTCAACTAACACCATCGCGCAAGGCGCAACTCGTGAACAAGGACTCGATACGATTATCGGTCTGGGAGGAGCTATTGTTTTTGCCGTTCCTTCGACGCGCTGGCCGGGACGTGCGAATGTAGTCGTTGCGCTCGTTTCAATAGCCAAAACGCAATGGCAAGGAGCCTGTGAGCTCGATGGTCGAAGAGTCAAATCCATTACCGGTGGCCTTCGTGAGCCCGTTGAAGACGACTTTCAAATTAGCCCTGAAAAATTGAAACAGAACACAGGACTTGTTTTCATCGGAACATATGTAAACGGAACCGGCTTCTTTCTGGACCGCTCCGCAGCAGAAAGTCTTCTTGCAAAGAACCCACAGCTTGCCAAAGTTATTCGTCGCCAAACGAACGGAGACGACCTTTACGATCATGTGGAGCAGAGAGGTAGCCGGTACGTTATCGATTTCGGCGAACGCTCAATCGAAGAAGCCCGCAAGTTTGAGGATTGCTTTGAAATCGTTGAAGCTACCGTTTACGAAGTACGCGTTCAACAAACTGACAAGCGTAATCGTGAGAAATGGTGGCTCCATGCGCGTCCACGCCCAGAACTTTATTCGACGATAAACAGATTTCAACGCGTACTTGCCGCCGCTAAGGTGAGCCGAACATGCGCAGTCGATTATGTTCCAGCAGATGAAATACTGGATGAGAAACTGATCGTCTTTGCCCTCGACAGCTTCGACGCATTTGCGTTCCTCCAATCGACTTTCCATTGGGAGTGGGCGTGGTTTCGCTGCACAACGATGAAGAACGACGTGAGCTACGGCGTTCAAAGAATCCTTGCGACGTTAGCCTTCCCTTACGACTTTCGTGTGGATTCGGACCCTATGTTGGGTCGCGCCGGCGAAACCTACCACGAGCACCGTCGAAAGTTGATGTTGCAAATGAATTTAGGTTTAACAAAGACGTACAACCTATTTCACAACCCAAGTCTCCGGACAGATACGGTGGCAAAGGTTAGCAAACAGGACGCCGAAGTGGCTGCTTTGGCGTGCTCAGGGCTACTCCGACTCCGCGAATTACACCGCGAATTGGACGAAGCAGTACTGGCCACCTACGGCTGGAACGAACCCTCTGACGACGGCCGCCCAATCGAGCTGCGGCACGATTTCTACGAAGTCGACTACCTCCCCGAAAACGACCGAGTCCGCTACACGATCCACCCCGACGCCCGACGAGAAATCCTCAAACGCCTCCTCCTCCTCAACCACAAACGCCACGCCGAAGAAGTCGCAGCTGGCAAACACGGCAAGAGTCAAACGACCAAGAAGAAGGCAACCAAAAAGAAACTAGCCAAAGCAAAACAATCCGGCCCATCTCTCTTTGATGGTGAGTCATCAGAGTAGGCACTTACGAATAAAGTGGATTTGCCCATGCAATATTACCGAGACATCGTGGATGCCGTGTTCAAGGCACTTACGGAATCAGCCCAGCCCACGGTCTTGTCGCTGATTCCGAGTGTTGGCGATTCGGACATTGACGCTTCACGACTGACACATGGAGTCTTTGAGTTTCCTGCTGAATTGCAACCGAGTAACGCACAAGTACATCAGCTTCCGGAAGGCGAGGCCTTTCTCGATCAGGCAGTGTCAGCTGTAAAACAAGCCAAAGTTGATTGTATTTTCGCTTTTCCGCCATTCCTCGGAAACGCGCGACTCACGACAGAATTTCGCCGCCGTTTTGGTTCTCTTGGTATTGCAGAAGCAGTGGTGAATGTCTTGATCGAGCAAAGCAGTGTTGCAACCAAGGCGTTCGCATTTCTTGTGCCCACTCAGTTTCTTGCGAGCATGAGGTGTGGTGCTTGGAGGAAGCAGTTTTTCCCAGATCACAGTGCCATCGTCATTGAACACGACAACGGTTTGTCCGATGCGTTTTTTCCCTCATCAATGGCAAGTCTGCGAGTCTGTACTGTTGTGTTTACACGAGATCCGGGGCCAATTCGATTCTTTAAGCTTCCAGAGCAAGCAGATGCTGATGAGCGTCGAAAATTCGTGAGCGACTTACAGCGACTCATTCAACAACCAGCTGGCAAAACTCAGTTTGGCTATGTCCAACAAGGCTCATTGCAGGAACGCTACCCGACTACATTCGACTTCTATTCAGAAGAGACAAAGCGGCTTCGAGAAGAGGTTGGAAATCTTGGTGAACGCGTTCAATTGGGGGATGTTGCGGACGTGTTGTTCGGTTTTCGGCCATGCTCCCCGGAACTTGATGCTGGCAACGGGATCACGGATTTTCTGACTATCAGTGCTCGCGACATCTTACCGGACGGCCGAGTTGACCTTTCCGAATTGCGTCAACATGAACGTCCGGCAATCGTGCTGCATTACCTTCAGGAAGGGGATTTCTGTATTCGGCAGATCTACTCCGAAGGTCAGGGCTTCGTCGTCGGTGTTTTTGAAGGTAATGGACAGCAGGTGACGTGGAGCTCCAACGTCATTGTTGTCCGACCTCATGCAAGCCTTTTACCCGCACAGCGACAAGTGCTACTCAGCTTCCTTCGATCACCGCTTGCACAACGTCTTGGTAGTGCAAAACAACAGCTTTCGTCACTCGGGGGGCATTTGCGTGTATCACCGCATGTTCTGCTAGAGTTTCCTGTTCCGATTGCAGACAAGGAAATCATGACGGCAATGGATCACCTCAGCGAAGCACGTGCGGCACTTCAGGCGTGGATCGCCGAGATTGATGATGCGGCCAATGCCATTGTAAAGGAGTCGACAGCTTCCGGATCTCGCAAACGCATTATCGAATCCGGACAACTGGCAAGACAACGGTTCCGCGCAGGGACACAGGTTGAGGAACTTGACTATCGGATTCGGACCCAGTTTCCACATCCTGTGGCATACGTTTGGCGTGAGCTTCAGGTAAGTGGCCCCGACCGATACCACCGTCTTCGAGCATTAACCAAGGCTGCAGAGGCTCACACCTGCTTTCTTGCTCAATTGAGCATCTTACTAAGCAGAGCAACGGACAAACCCCTTTCGTATATCGAATCCATCGCAACGCGCCTGAGAGATCGTCCGGGTGGTACAAACTTTGGTGATTGGTTCGCCATCGTCAAAGAAGTGAATGAGTCTCGCGCATTTCGCAGACTGGACGGCGTTGTTCCGCTTATCGAATTAACAAACTTGTGCACCGAGGGGAATTGGGAACCTGCCATACGAGCGTTGATGGATCTGAGGAACGACGACAGTCATGGCAGGATCGCTCCCACAAGCGTTACCGAAGCGATGACCCAACAAGCGATGATTCAACTGGTAGCGGTCTATCAGTCAACGGAGTTCCTTACTGACTATCGTTTGCTGTTAATCACAGAAACCAAGTACGACTCGATCCGTCAGCTGAACCGTTTCCAGTACCTAGACCTAACGGGAGACAACGCATTGGCTCTACGCCGCATTGATGATTCAAACCGAAACGACTTGGAGGCAGGATCTCTTTACTTGAGGGATCGCCAGAACACGTTGCATCTGATGCGCCCATTGCTGAGCTATCTGGAGTGCCCCGAATGCCACCAGATGTCGACTTTCTTTC
>JBDNHJ010000330.1:0-7758 GCA_041688835.1 Fuerstiella sp. | reverse complement strand
CAATCGGCTGTGCTGAATTTGTCGCTGGCCGCGCGAGTCACCGCTGAGACCTGCGCGACGCCGCTGTCGGGAGATGTTGTTTGTCGGAAAGACGGCGTGCGGCCATTTCTGTTTGACGAACGCGGCGAAACACCGGCCGAGCAACTGGTTCCGATGGGCCCGATGCCGGGGCCGAAGATGATGCTGGCGACGGGAGCGATTCTGACTGCTGAGACGGAAGTTCTGCAACAGTTGGAAGTCACTGCCGAAGACTTTCTGCGGCAGAAGAAAGTCACTTCGGGCACTCGACGCAGCTACATGGCCTATCCATCAAATACATTCGCAGAATTGATCAGCGATGGCGCGATTCGTGTGAGCTTCGAACTTTCGGCAGGGAACTTCGCCACCATGTTGCTGTCGGAGATCGCGGCAGACTGACAACGTGGGGAATCTTTAGCATCTACTGGAGCGAATTTATCTTCGTCCGCAGAGTGAACAGGCTCAACGGTGAAATTGGTGAAAGTGTTCGGTGTCGCTGATTTGGCATGCGCCGAACGGCCTGCGGCGATACAATACGGTCGCCACGTTCTGTGCAACTTTCACCTGATTGTAGGTGTCATGACAAACGAAGACGTCAATCCAGCTGACACGAATTCCCAGCAACCACCGGGCAAGGGGCTCCCTCCAACTCATGCGGCGACCATCGTCTGGACGCAAGGCGCCGCTCCGGGGCTGCCTGTTGCTAGGCCACTGTTAGATAACTCACGATACCAGCTGATTGACATCCTGAGCCACGGAGGCATGGGAACCGTCTTTCGCGCCCGCGATACTCTGCTGGCTCGGGATGTCGTTGTCAAGGTGTTGCGAATCGACTGTCAGCAGCGGCCGGACGTGATGGCGGCGTATGCGAATGAAGGGCGAGTCCTAAGTTATCTGTCTCATCCGGGCGTCGCGCCGATCTACGATTGCGGGACCACTCAGGATGGGCAGCCGTATCATGTAATGAAGTTGATCTCAGGGAACACGCTGGAACGAATCCTGCGTCAGGGAGATTATACGTCGGCTCAGCTGATCCTCATTTTCGCTGATATCGCAGAAACCATGGCGTTCGCTCACTCACGATCCGTGATTCATCTCGACCTCAAGCCAGCGAATATCATGGTCGGTGATTTCCGCCAAGTCTACGTCATGGACTGGGGGCTGGCACGATTCGAGAGTTCTGCGGCTGAGTTCGGTTCCGAATTCGCCGAGTCCGCAGGCCACTATCCGATCGCCGGCACACCAGCGTATATGTCTCCGGAACAAGCGCGTGGAGAAAGCCTTGATGCTCGAGCGGACGTGTTTGGGCTGGGAGCATTGTTATGCGAAGTCTTGATTGGGCAGGCCCCGTATTCCGGCGAAAATATCGGTCAGGTGCATCGGAAAGCGTTGCGTGGCCATCTCGGCGATCTGCTGGAAAAACTGGAGGTCTGCGATACCGATCGCGCTTTGATATGCCTCACCAAACGTTGTCTGGCTCCCAGCCGCTACGATCGTCCACGGGACGCGGGCGAGATTGCGGCAGCCTTGTCCGCATATCAACAGAACGCTCTACAACGCGCGGAAAACGACATGAATCGTTTTTTCGAACTGTCACTGGACCTGTTCTGCATTGCTGACTTCGAAGGCTATTTTCGTCGGATCAATTCCAATTTTTCGCGAGTGCTCGGCTACACGGATGCCGAATTGCTAGCGCGGCCATTTATGGATCATGTCCACCCCGACGACATTTTTCAAACACAGCAGATCATGGAAAAGTTGGGCGACGGCCAGCCGGTGGTGCGGTTCACCAATCGCTATCGGACGGCTCACGGTCGGTATGTGTTGCTGGAATGGACCGCAAAAGCCGTGCTAAACGAAGGCGTGATTTTCGCCGTCGCGCGCGACATTCGCTGAAGAATTCCATTCTGCCGTCGACACGAACTTCTTAACCGCCGCCCCTTTCCTGTGCCCAATCCTTCCGAAGCCAGTCTTATATGTTCCGCCCGACAATCCATTGTGTCTGTCTGATAAGCCTAGCGGCTGTCGTGGCTGCTTTGTTGACTTCCGTCCACGCGGACGGCTACAAACCGAACATCGCCGCCGCATCAAAAGACGCTCAACAGGCGCTGGAAGGGTTTGTGATTCCCGACGGCATGACGGCGTCGTTGCTGGCGGCCGAACCTGCCTTGGCGAATCCAGTGGCCTTTCATGTGGCAGCCGACGGCCGTGTCTACGTTTGTGAAACGTTTCGGCAAGAAGTCGGCGTCGAAGACAACCGCAGCCACATGGACTGGTTGCAGAACGATCTGCAGCTGGAATCCGTGGAAGAACGGCTGGCGATGTTCAAAAACTACTTGGGCGATGACGTCGCAAAATTTGCGACTCAACACGATCGCATCCGAGTGCTACGCGACACCAACTCAGACGGCACCTTCGACGAAGACAAGGTGTTTGCCGAAGGCTTCAACGACATCCTGAACGGTACCGGAGCCGGAGTTCTGCATCACGATGGCAAGGTCTACTACACCTGTATTCCGAAGCTGTGGATGCTGGAAGACACCGACGACGATGGTGTCGCCGATCGCTCAGACGCACTGCATCACGGCTACGGCGTCCGCGTTGCGTTCCGCGGCCACGATATGCACGGCCTGACGGTTGGTCCCGACGGGCGACTGTATTTTAGTATCGGAGACCGCGGCTACAACGTCATCACCAAAGAAGGCACGCGACTGAAAAAAGTCGACGCTGGAGCCGTGTTTCGATGCGGCATGGACGGCCGAAATCTGGAAGTTTTCGCCGAAGGCCTGCGCAATCCGCAGGAACTTGCCTTCGACAACTACGGCAACTTGTGGACGGGCGACAACAATTCCGACGGCGGCGACCAAGCGCGGTGGGTCTATGTGGTCCAAGACGGAGACACCGGCTGGCGGATGTACTTTCAGTACCTATCAGACCGTGGTCCATGGAACCGCGAACGCATGTGGTATCCGTATCGTGCGGACGACGAAACCACGGCCGTTCAGCCAGCCTACATCGTGCCCCCCGTCGCTAACCTCGGCGATGGCCCGTCCGGTCTGACATACTATCCGGGCCTCGGATTATCCGAACGTTATCAGAACCATTTCTTTATGGCTGACTTTCGAGGCGGTGCCAGCAACAGCGGCATTCGCAGCTTTAGCGTGCAGCCCAAGGGAGCCACATTCGAACTGACGGATTCACACAAGTTCCTGTGGTCAATTTTAGGCACCGACGTCGATTTCGCGCCCGACGGCAGCCTGTACGTGACCGACTGGGTGAACGGCTGGGTGGGAGAAGGCAAAGGGCGACTGTATCGATTCGCCGACGACGAAAACATTTCCGCCGTCGCAGGTGCCAACGTGCCATCACTGCTGAATGGTGGCATCGCAGCTTCCAAAACGCCCGCACTGATTGAACTGTTGGGGCACGCCGACCGACGCGTGCGACAGGCGGCTCAGTTTCAGCTGGTGAAAAACGGTGCCCGCGAAGAACTGTTTTCCGCCGCCAGTGGAACGGAAGAATTCTCCGCCCTGCACGCCACGTGGGGACTGTGGCAACTCGGCCTAAAGTCTGCGGACGATGCTAAAGCAGTCGCGGAACATTGCCTGATCTCGCCAGCTGTAACTGCAGAACTTGGCGTGCAGCAAATCCGCGTCCTGACCGACCTCGTTTCCCGACACGGCACGGCTGGCGCAATGGCCGACGAAACGCGCCAGACCGCCCGCCAGCGACTCCGCACCATCACCGCTGGTCGCGATTTGCGAGCTGCAGGATTTGCGGCCGTTGCCTTGGGGGCCATCGGAGAATCCAGCGACTTGGCGGCTGTGTTGGATCTGCTGCAGCGGAACGACGATGTCGATCCGGTGCTGCGTCATCAGGCGGTGATGGGCATCAGTGCTCTGGAACAACGGTCGCCCGGATTGCTGCTGACACCGCAAACACTGGCACGCCCCGCCGCCGTGCGGCTGGCGGTGACGGTTGCCTTGCGACGCCTGAAGCGGGAACAGATTCGCCGGATGCTGGACGACACGGATTCTGGTATCGTCGCCGAAGCTGCTCGAGCCATCACCGAACACGGCACGGATTCCGCCTTGGACGCACTCGCCGCCAAGCTTCAATTTGCCGCCACTGCGCCGCAAAGCACGTCCGTGCCCGCGACTGTGCGGCGTGCGTTAGAAGCCTGTTACCGACTGGGATACAGTCGGCACGCGAGCCTCGTGGCTGGTGTCGCTGCGGATGCAACTCGGCCCGACGACATTCGATTGGTGGCGGCGGAAATGTTGAAAACGTGGAACGATCCGCAGCAAACGGACACGGTGGATGGGCGTTTTCGAGCTCTCCCGCAACGCAACGTCGATGGCCTGAAAGATTCATTGCAGGCTCAACTGCCCGGCATGCTGGCAGGTTCAGAAAAACTGCACCAGACGGCCATCGAAATCGCCGCTCAACTGGGCATCACTGATCTTGTACCGACACTGCAGAAGACCTTGACGGACACAAACGCCAGTGAGCAACTGCGCGTAGCCGCTTTTCGCGCCTTGTCGAAACTCAGCGGCGACGTCGATGGATTGTTGGCCGCCGGACGCCGAGACGCATCGGAAGCCGTTCAGATTGCGTCACTGGAATTGCTATCCGAACGAAACCCAGAAGAAGCCGTGCCTGCTTTGGTCACGGTTGTCGACACCGGCAGTATTCAAGGTCAGCAAACAGCGCTGGCACTGCTGGGACGACTTCAAGGAGCGGCGGCCGAGGCTGTCATGACCTCGACGTTCGAAAAGTTCGTTGCCGGCCAGCTGTCTCCCGCCGTTTCGCTGGATGTACTCAATGCCGCGAAAGCTGTGGAGAGTGTCGAACTGACGGAACGCCTGAAGCTTTATGATTCGAACAGGCTGCAACTGGACACGCTGGATCAGTGGAGCGAATGCCTCGAAGGTGGTTCTGCAGAACGCGGCTACGTGATTTTCTTTGGTCGAGCGGCTGCTTCTTGTCGGCGTTGCCACAAAGTCAACGGCGATGGTGCGGATGTCGGCCCCGACCTGTCAGCCATCGCCAAAGACAAAGACAAAGACCGCCGCTATCTGCTGGAAGCCATTGTGGACCCCAGTGCGAAAATTGCCAAGGGCTTCGAAACCACCATCATTGCCGACCTAGACGGCAAGGTTCACAGTGGAATCATCAAAGAGGAAACCGACACCATCGTCAAACTGATGACCCCGAAGGGCGCGATGATCACGATTACCAAAGACGAAATCGAAGAACGCGCCAAAGGCCTCAGCGCCATGCCGGCGGACATCGCCAAGAATCTTAGTCGAGACGAAATCCGTGATCTGGTGGAATACATGTCGACTCTGAAAGTCGCCCAACAAGATGGAGCACATGGCGGTGCGATTGAAGATTGAAGATTTGGTGCGCTCGTCTCTAAGCGTGGATTGTTACATCACGCTTTTGAATCGTTCCAAAGCGGTCTCCACATTCTGACGGCTGTTGAAGGCGCTGAGTCGGAAGTAGCCTTCACCGGCGGCTCCGAATCCACTGCCTGGTGTGCCAACTAAGTGGCCCTTCGACAGCAACAGGTCAAAGAACTCCCAGCTGCTGAGATTGTTCGGGGTTTGCAACCACACATACGGAGCGTGCTCACCACCGTAAACCGTGATACCGACGCTTTGCAGTCCTTCACGCAGCAGTTTGGCATTCGTCATGTAGAAGTCGATCAAAGACTTCATCTGCTGACGGCCTTCCGGCGTGTAGGCTCCTGCTGCTCCCCGCTGGACGACATAAGACGCGCCGTTGAATTTTGTGGACTGTCGACGGTTCCACAATTGATGCAATGACACTTCGGTTCCGCAGGAGGCTGTGACCTTCAGGTCTTTGGGAACCACTGTAAACGCACAGCGAACGCCCGTGAATCCAATATTCTTGCTGAAGCTGCGGAACTCAATCGCCACTTCCCGAGCCCCCTGGATTTCATAGATCGAACGTGGAATGGAATCATCGCTGATGAACGCTTCGTAGGCGGCGTCGTACATAATCAGGCTGTTGTTTTGCTGGGCGTAGTCGACCCACTTTTGCAGGGTTTCGCGAGTTGCCACGGTGCCTGTTGGGTTATTCGGATAACACAGGTAGATGATGTCCACGGGTTCCGTCGGCAGGTCAGCGACGAAGTTGTTTTCGGCCGTGACTGGCAGATACACCAAACCACCGTAGCGGCCGTTTTCGTCGGCTTCGCCCGTGTGTCCCGCCATCACGTTGGTGTCGACGTACACCGGGTATACCGGATCGGTGATCGCGATTTTGTTGTCGCTGCCGAGGATGTCTAAAATGTTTCCGGTATCGCACTTCGACCCGTCCGAAATAAAGATTTCATCCGCACTCACATTCACGCCTCGCGCGGCGTAGTCCTGAGCGGCAATGGGTTCGCGCAGAAAACCGTAGCCTTGTTCGGGACCGTAGCCGTGAAAACTTTCTCGCTGCGACAAATCGTCGACGGCGGCTTTCATCGCGTCGGTCACAGCTGTTGGCAGCGGTTCTGTGACGTCGCCGATGCCCAGCTTGATTACCTGAGCATCCGGGTTGGCATCGGTGAAGGCCTTCACTCGACGACCGATTTCCGGAAACAGGTAGCCAGCTTTTAGCTTCAGATAGTTTTCGTTGATGCGAACCATAGTTGGGCGAATTCAGGTAGGAGAAGTTGGAAGTCGGATGATCAGGTGACGTTTGTGTTGTGACAATTCGTGAAGCGAATTTCAAACTGCGGACACGAAAAAAGGCGAGGTTGCCGAATTGGAAACCTCGCCCTTTGAATTTTCTTCCTGACGCGAAACCCCAACTGCAGATTTCAGTGCGTCAAACGTTGGAACTATTCAGCACCAACGGCTTCATTGGCTGCGTCAGCAGCAGCTCCGACGCCGTCTTTCACGCCTTCTTTGGCATCTTTAGCAGCATCTTTGACATCTTTGACAGCTTCCGTTGCAGCGTCTTTGACATCTTCGACAGCTTCGCCTGCGGCATCCTTCACGTCTTCAACGGCACTGCCAGCTCCATCTTCAGCACCGTCCAGCATGTCGCCAGCAGCGGCTTCAATGCCCATGTCGTGGCCGCCGCCAGTTCCAGATCCGCCTTCCATGTCGTGGCTCATATCGCCAGCACCGCCAGCTCCAGCTGGCTCAGCACCATCACCACATCCAACAGCCACGCAAAGACCGAGCATCACAACGCTCAGAAAATTAACTTTAGACATCATACGCCTTTCAAACTTCGCTTTTATTTATAGCGCTCGTATACTCGCGGTGAAACTCTTCACCAAACCTTAACGCTGAATCTTCCACATTTACCACGAATTGCAAGGGTCGACGAAGGGATTCTCCCCAACTTTCGCAATTGCTGAGCTCCATGATCAGCAAACTCAACGAAGTAGCCGCATTCTGAACGTTCAGGAAACCCAACCTGACTTCTCATCAGCCAGAATCGGCGTCGCGGCGTCGCGGAAGGGCGTGCTCATCAATTTCAGGGTTTTTCGCTTCGACTGTTTCCCACCCGTCAATGTGCAGTCCTGAGTACAGATCGCCTTAGACGAAGCAAGCTGTCGATGTAGTCGGAATCAGTGAGCGGCAGGGCGCTGGTGCCAGAAACCTTAAGTTCCATCCGCTTTTTCGATTATTCCCAAGAGATGTCGAACGGGCCAGAGTTGCCGCCACGTTTTTGGTGCTTCGACGGATTCCTTTTCGGTCGGTCTGCCGGTGT
>JBDNHJ010000007.1:0-59815 GCA_041688835.1 Fuerstiella sp. | reverse complement strand
GCTGGTTCTTCCTTAGCTGGCTCTTCCTTAGCCGGTTCTTCCTTAGCTAGAGTCTCCTTTACAGGTTCTTCAGGCTTGGCTTCCGTCTTTTTGTCGGGTGCTGCATCTGCCGCTGCTTCAGGGGCGGCTGGCTCATCCGGGGTTTCGGCTGCTGGAGCAGCCGGAGTTTCGCTGGTCTCGGGAGCTACGTCGGTTCCTAGGTTCAGATTCAAACCGTCCATCCCCGGAATCCCCGGCACATCGGGAGCCGGTGTTGGTTTCAATTCGTGGAACCAAGCAGACCACGTCTTGCTGGCATCGGTGGAAATCTGAGCGATCCGAGCTTCACTTTGCAGCTTGTCGATTGACGCGGGAAATTCGTCGAGCACTCGTTGATAGGCCGCCACGGCATTGTCCGCCGCTGCTTGTGTTCCATCCAGACGTGTGTCCGCGATTCTGGCCAAGCCAATCAATACGCGTTCGCGTGCCTGTTCGGTGAGATCATCACGGTCTGCCAGTTGTTTGTAAGCGGCTTCTGCACTCTCGAGTTCTTCTAGCCCGAGTGGTCGGTCGGAAAACATATGCGCCACAGCGTCATCTCGCAAACGATCTCCCTGTCGCAGTCGTGCCCAGATGCCGATTTTGGTGTTCGGAAATTCATCCGCCACATCGCGGTAGTCTTCTGGTGTTTGAGCAAACAGCAGCCCTCGCGACGCTTCAAGGTCGCCAGCAGGTGTTCGCTTCATATATACAACGACAGCGGCGATCGCCAAAAAAGCGGCCAAGGCGTAGATCAGAGTGGTCGCATTCTCTGCAAACCAAGGCCCCGAACGGCGAATGACCTTCTCCAGCTCTGTCCGATTATCGTGCTGATGGTGCGTTGTGGGTTGAGATTCCGACATGTTGCGGAGCGTCTTCCAGTGGATTTTGGTGATTGAGTAAAAGCGACAGCAACACGAGCTGCCCCGGATCAAACTGTGCCGATCGTGGCCGAAGTATAGATGTGTTCAGGATTTGCGGTCAAGCTGAGGCGGGTTGGATTCAGGTTTAAGAACGCGATGCTGCCAATTTTCTGTGCGAACGATGAATCAGAGGCGGATGATGCTGCCATGTTGGAAAAAAAACACAGCTGGCACTCACAATCCTGCATTTTTGTCAGCCATGGACCGCGACCACGGAATATGGTTCAGACGGAATCAGCCTGCACAATCAGGCCCCGCTCACGGAAAGTCTTCAGGATTCGTTCATGCTAGGTCGTCAAATCATCGCAGCTTGCTTTTTGTGTACGGTCATGTCCACAAGCAGCAGCTTTGCGCAAGTTGATTCCGACTCAAGGCCAGCCAACAGCTTTCGTTCTGAGCTGTGGCGAATGGAATTCCGTGACGACGAGAAACAAGAGACCGTTAGTGCGGAAGAAGACAGGCTGCCAGACGTCGAAACGGTTGACCAGAATTCGCCAGTCAAGCGTCAGCAAATGACAGTCGGGCTGAATAGTCGCGAGGTCAGTTCCGGAGCCATCCCTGGCGAAGCAAGGCTCAGCGATCTGGAAGCGGAAACCCCGATTGCCGAATGGAAAATCGAGGAAGGGGCCGGCAAAGAGACTCCCGATAGAGTCCATGTGACCAGCGAATACACGCTCAGCCAAGTCGCTGGCGGTCGTTCGCTCGTTCAAGAAGAAATACTTTCCGAAGGGCCGTCCGCGTTGACATTTCTGGTGGCTGTGGTAGCCGCTGTCGTCATGATCGGTGCGATCTTCTCCGGCCGCGAATAGCGATTCCGTTGAGACACCAGTTGGTAGTCTTTCCGGCCGAAATTTCGTAACCTCCCGCCGAAATCACACTTCTCCACCGAATTCACCAAGCTGTCGATTTAGTCGGAATTCATCGAAATTCGAAATCGGCAGCTTGGTGAAATCGGTGGGGGATGGCCTAGGAACCAAAATCGCCAGAGTTCAAGCTTCTGAAACACTTGGCGAAGATCTCACATCTCACCCTTAGCCCACACACCGCCCAGAATTGACTACTTCTCAAACACTGACTCCGCAAGACATCCCCGTCGCTCTAAAAAATCGCGCCGAACAGCGTGATGGTTTTCGCGACGAATACCCGTTTGCTTCGCATTGGATGGAAGTCGGCGGGCACATCATGCACTACATCGACGAAGGCACTGGCCCGGTGTTGCTGATGGTTCACGGCAATCCGACCTGGAGCTTAGCATGGCGTCATCTGGTACAGCAACTCAGCCGCGAATATCGCGTGATCGCAATCGACCATATCGGCTGCGGGTTTTCCGCCAAGCCGCAGGATGATGTGTACGCTTTGGAAGACCACATTTCACGACTGGTCGCCTTCATCGAGTGTCTCAACCTGACAAACATCACATTGTTTGCTCACGATTGGGGCGGCGGCATCGGAATGGGGGCCGCCGGGCGAATGCCGGATCGTTTTCGTCGGTTCGTCCTGATGAACACCGCCGCTTTTCGAAGTCAACGAATCCCGTTCAGAATTGCGGCCTGTCGTATTCCGCTGCTCGGAACGCTGGGAATGCAGGGGCTGAATTTGTTTTCGCTGGCCGCACTAAAAATGGCCAGCGAACGTCCGTTATCAACTGCCGCCAAACGCGGGTTGATGGCTCCCTACGACAACTGGTCCAACCGTCGTGCCGTTCGCGAATTTGTCCACGACATTCCGCTAAAACCGTCACACCGCAGCTATGAAACCTTAAAGGCAGTCGAAGATGGATTGTCGCAGTTTCGGTCGTCGCCCATGTTGCTGATTTGGGGCATGCAAGACTGGTGCTTCAGCCCTCACTTCTACGCAGAATTCTGTCAGAGGTTTCCAGATGCCATCCCGCATCCGATCGCAGACGCGGGCCACTATGTGTTCGAAGACGCCACAGAAGAATTGCTGCAGGCTTCGCGCGAATTCTTGCGAGACAGCGGAACCTAAACGAAATTCCGCCGTTCACCTCGACTCATCGTGCAGTTCGTGCTCTTCGATCTTTTTGTGCAGCGTATTGCGATTGATTCCCAATCGTGTGGCTGTGCGAGTCTGAACACCCTGACACTGACGCAGCACTTGCAGAATCACTTCGCGTTCCACATGGCTGACAACCTGGCTGTAGACAGAAGTGGAATCCTCGCCGACTTCAGCGATGCCCCGGCTGACCAAGTCAGAACACAGCGAACCAATATCATCGCTTTGCCGCCGACCAATCGTCACCGGCGCTAAGCCGCGCACATGCTGCGGCAGGTCGTCGGCATCGATCTCATCCGTCGACGCCAGCACCAAGGCCCGCTCGATATAGTTCTGCAGTTCACGAACGTTGCCGGGCCATTCGTACTGAGTCAAAAAATTCAGTGCGCGATTGGTCACGCGGCTGGACGGAAGTTTGTTCTCTTCCGCATAACGCTGCATGAAAAATTTCACCAGCGCCGGAATGTCATCCTGTCGTTCTCGCAGAGCCGGCAGATAAATCGGAATGACGTTCAGTCGATAGTACAAGTCTTCTCGAAAACGATCCTGCTGAATTTCTCCCAGCAGATCCACGTTCGTTGCCGCAACAACGCGACAATCCACTCGAATGGTCTTCGTATCACCCACGCGTTCGAACTCGTGTTCCTGCAACACTCGCAGCAGCTTCACCTGCAACTGATAGCTGACGGAATTGATTTCGTCTAAGAAAACCGTTCCGCCATGAGCCGCTTCGAATCGGCCCGTTCGGGTTTCGTGGGCACTGGTAAACGCACCTTTGATGTGTCCGAATAATTCGCTCTCCAACAAGCTTTCGGACAAGGCCCCACAGTTCACTCGAATAAACGGGCCGCTGGCGCGCGAACTGAGTTCATGTAGGGCGCGGGCGATGAGCTCTTTTCCGGTTCCTGTTTCGCCGGTTAACAACACCGTGGCGGAACTCGGGGCCACTTTACGAGTCACCCGATACACCTCCTGCATTGCAGAGCTGTTGCCAATAATTCCTTGAATGGGAGCGTCGTCTGTCATCGTTCCGTTCGAATTTCACGCAGCCAAATAATCCCAAGACGATCTAAAACTGCTTATTGTATGTGCAGATTGCACTAGATTAAGGCAGCCCTTGCGTCCCTTGAGCAACACGGAATGCACATTTTTAATTTATAGACTGCGTGGAGCGCGTTTCAAAGACCGATTGCCGTATTCTGTGCAGTCGCTGCTGATTTTCCGATCAGTGAGGCGTGGTTTTCCGGATGTGTCGGCTGGTTTCCGTTGTGGAGAAGCCACCGTTATGATCCGTCTTCGTAAATACCCTCACATTTCGAAAGTCGTGGAAGCATGTTAAGTCCTGAGAACAAACAGAAGATTGGGCCGATTCTGGGTCAGGTGCCCAGCGGCGTTTTCATTTTAGTGGCCGGCAACGGATGCGGGCGAAAGACAGGGCTGCTGGCCAGTTGGATTCAGCAGGCGTCGTTCGAGCCTCCTCAGGTTACCGTCGCTGTCAATAAGTCTCGCTATTTGGCGGACTGGTTAGCGGTTGATAGCCCGGTCACGATGAACCAAGTGGCCAAGGGCGACGGCACGCTCTTTAAGCATTTTGGGAAGGGCTTTGAACCGGATGAAAATGCGTTTGACGGCGTCGAAATCACGTCAGGCGAAAACGGACTTCCAATTTTGACCAGCGCTATGGCGTCGATGGAAGGCAATGTTGTGTCGCAGATGGAAGCGGGGGACCATATCATCTACTTGGTCGACATCACTTCCGCCACATCGCACGGTGATTTACCAAACGCAGTTCCGTTTGTGCATCTGCGAAAAAACGGTTTCAACTACTAACGAATCGCACGGGCGAATCTCATGACAACAGCGACAACGAGTACGTGTGTGATTACCGCTGAGTTCCTGCGGTTGCTGGCAGAAATCGTGGGCACGCAGCGATTGCTGAGCTCTCTGGACGAACTGCTGGTCTACGAATGCGACGGCTACGTGGTCGAAAAGAGTGTGCCGGACGTCGTCGTCTTTCCGGAAAATTCGGACGAGATCACACAGATCGTGCAGGCCTGCAACCTGCATCACGTTCCGTTCGTTCCGCGCGGAGCTGGCACCAGTTTGGCTGGAGGTTGCTTGCCTGTCGGCGGTGGCGTGATGATCTCGCTGACAAGGATGCGGCAGATTCTGGACATCAATCTTCGCGACCGCTACGCGGTTGTGGAACCCGGTGTCGTCAACATCAACCTGACTCGGGCGTTGGCCGGCAGCGGCTTTCATTATGCTCCCGATCCGTCCAGCCAAGGGGCCTGCACAATTGGCGGAAACATTGCCACCAACAGCGGCGGGCCGCATACGCTAAAATACGGCGTAACCGTGAATCATGTGCTGGGGATCGAATTCGTTTCTTCAGCTGGCGAACTCATTCAGCTCGGCGGTCCCACCGGAACCCCCAGCGGCTTCGACCTCACCGGCCTGTTTGTCGGCAGCGAAGGCACGTTTGGGGTTGTCACCAAGATCTGGGTCCGCATCACGCGAAACCCCGCCGCGTATCGCACCATGCTGGCGATCTTTGATTCGATCGACGACACGACGCAAGCCATCAGCAATATGATCGGAGCTGGCATTGTGCCGGCCGCTTTGGAGATGATGGACAAAGGGATTGTGGGCGCGTTGGAAGAGGCGTTTCACTTCGGATTTCCACTGGACGCCGAAGCCGTGCTGTTGATTGAAGTCGACGGACTGGAAGTCGCCGTAGACGCCGAAGCCACCACGATTACTCAGCTGTGCAAAGACACGGGCGCTCGAGAAGTTCGTTTGTCGCAGACGGAAGCCGAACGGGCTTTGCTGTGGAAGTGTCGCAAGCAGGCCTTCGGCGCGATCGGACGTTTAAGCCCCAGCTACTGCACTCAGGACGGCGTCGTTCCGCGAACCAAGGTGCCGGAAATTCTGACATTCATCGCGGACGTCAGCCAGCGTCATGACATTCGGATCGTGAACGTGTTTCATGCGGGCGATGGCAATCTGCACCCGATTCTGTTGTTTGATGAACGAGACGCCGCACAGATTAAGCGTGTGATGTTGGCCAGCGACGAAATTCTGTCCAAGTGCATCGAACTCGGCGGCAGCGTGACGGGGGAGCATGGGATTGGCGTCGAGAAAATCAGTTTCATGAACCGACTGTTCACAGACATCGACTTGGCAGTCATGGAAGACGTCAGAAAAGTCTTCAACCCCGCTGGCCTTTGCAGTCCGGGAAAACTGCTGCCCACAGCGGGGGCCTGCGGTATGGAACACATCCAAAAATCTCACCCGGCTCGCAGGGCCGCGATGTAGTCAGGGCGTGGGGTGCTCAACGCAGATGGGCACAGAAAGAAATAAGGGCCGCAAGCCCCTAGACCATCAGTAAAACGATTTTCTAACCTGACATTGTCTAACGATCACACCACCGCCCATTGGACCGGCGTGCTTCGTCAACTGCAAAATTAGGACTCCGCTTTCGTAGCTCCGCCGTCTCCGCCGAGAACTCAAGGTGGAGACCACCGTGCTACGTATCGACAACCCTAAAACTAAGCTCTGATGAAGCTGCAGCGTCACTGGTTGGACGGCCCAAAAGTTGGAAATTCGCGGGTTAGAAGATAATAATGGTGGTCGGTTGGTAAAAGCTACAGTGACGCGTTGCAGCGGTTTTTGCAATGGTTCGCTCGCCCGCCTCACAGTGCCACTCGCGAAGACGTCCGCGAGTATCTGGAACTGATGGTCGATGGCGGTGCCTCGTCTTCGCATGTGGGTGTTTCCCTGAGTGCGATCCGGACGGCTTTTGACAAGATGTGTCTGCGGCAGATCACGCTGGGGCTGATGATGCCTCGAAAATCGAAGAAACTGCCCGTCGTCTTGAATACCACCCAGACACGCATGCTGCTGGAAGCGACGCGAACCTTGCGGGACAAGTTATTGCGGTCGGTGCTGTACGGTTCATCCAAACTCTGCTGGGGCATGCCAACTTGGAGACAACGACGATCTATACCAAGGTGTCGGTCTTGAAGCAGGCGTCAATTTCCAGTCCACTGGATCAGTTGCAGGGGGCTACGGCACCGCAGCCATCACCCGCACCAGCGCCTGCGGCTGTGAATCCTGTGGGGCGACTTCGGATTGACATGCAGCCGATTGAAACGGATGGTGAACAGCGTATCGCGAAGACGTCGATCACGATTCTGAACGAGCCTGCCGTGACGTTGTCGGGTATCGTGATTCGGGAGGCTCGACCGGGCTGGGTGGCCATGGAGTTGCCGCCAGAGGAAGCGTGGTCGGAATCGTTAGCGTGGCTATCGGGGCCTCAGCGTGAGCGCGTGCAGTCTCCCGAATTTTACGAAATGCTGCGACGACGGTTGGGGCAGAAGTTTTTGGAGCGGTGTTGTTGAGACTTACGGATGTTGTGTTGGCAAACGCGGTTGTTGTTTTTGGATGCGTGAGGACAGGGTCGCAGCTGCTCTGCGAATTCCTTCCCGGCAGGCAACGCCGTGAAGAATTTCAACAAGGGAAGACATTGGGGAAATGTGATTTGCAATCTGCCACTCCGGCCCGAATGGGCTGACACAGCCTTTGCCGGGGCCATTAGGCCTCGATACTTCCGGTGGCTCACGCCACCGGCAGAGGCTGTGTCGGCCTTGCAGCGCTCTGTGTTTTTGCGGCCAAACATTCTGCACGGTGTCGATGGGCAAGCATGCCCGTCCTACCCGAAAATTCGGCCTATCGATGCGCGTCGATGGCGCGCTGGCGGTTTTCTTTTTTGACCAGTTGGCCGCAGGCCGCAGCGATGTCGCTGCCTAACGAATAGCGGACTGTTGTTTTTTGGCCAGTCGCTTTTAACACATCTGCAAACGCTGTGATTTCGTCTCGAACAGTGCCGCTCAGATGCGGGGAATCGTCGATCGCGTTGTAGGGAATTAGATTCACGTGAGCATCAATTCCAACCAGCCATTCAGAAAGCTGCCGGGCGTCATCCAGCGAATCATTAACTCCCGCCAGCATCAGATACTCAATCATCGTTTCACGCTGCTGAATGCGATTGACTTCCTGCAGCGTTGACCGTAACTGATGCAGCGGATACTTCTTCGCCAATGGGATGATCTGTTCGCGTGTCTGCTGATCCACACTGTGTAGACTCAAGGCCAGATTCACCAGTGGAAATCGTTCTGCACAGCGCAACATCGCATCGACAACGCCGACTGTTGAGACCAGAATGCTGCCGGGCGAACGATCGAACAAGTGAGTTGCGGTTAACGCTTCGATCGCTTCGTGCAGGTTGGTTTCGTTGTGGAACGGTTCTCCCATGCCCATAAACACCACGTTTTGCAAACGCCGATCTTCTGCCGCTAGGATCTGCCCGGCCTGTAGAACCTGATCCAGAATTTCTGCGGCCGACAAATCCTGAGCAATCCCCATTTTGCCAGTGGCACAGAAATCACAGGCCGCCGCGCAACCGACTTGGCTGGACACACACAGCGTTGTGCGGCCGGTTGCGATGCGTAGAATTACAGATTCGATGAGCATGCCCGCTGACGTTTGGAACAACAGTTTCGAAGCCCCGTCGATTTCTGAATCGCAACGTCGAAACACGTTCAGCGTGTGGCAGTGGATCTGATCGGCCGCCGGAAACTCGGACAACGCAATTTCGTCCGCAAGAAATCTCTTCAACAGCTTGTTGCGCAGCACGCGAATCTGCTGCGGATCAAGCCGCAGTGTCTTTCGCAATTGTTCAATCGCCTGAGCATCAAAGAGGCTGATTCTATCTGACACGGTCACAGCGATTTCAAATACTCAACCAAGTCGCGGGCTTCCTGTTCCGTCAGCTTGCGCGTGCCAGCCACTTTTTCCGGGCTGTGCAGGTCGGTGACGACTCGTTCCAGCGAGCGGGCTCGACCAGTATGCAGCCAGAGTGCCTTGCGATAGGTTCCACGCAACGATGGCGTGTTGTAGTTTTCGTAAAAGTCGTCGGGAGAATTCAAACCGACGTCGTGGTTTTTGCCGTCGGAAAAATGCGGGCCGTGATGACATTGGGCACATGCGGCGAAATCGCTTTCGAACACTTGGCGGCCACGTTCTGCCCCAACGGTCAGTGATCCGTCAGGATTGCGAAATGGATTGGGGGGTGTGGCCAGTGTTTCGAGATACGTCAGCAGAGCCAGCTTGTCCCGAGCACTTGGAGCTTTCCCGAGCATCGTGGACGTGATCGACTTGTGCATCGCATCGTCCAAATCCTGCTGCCAGCCATGCCATGTCCACGGGCCGGTTTCGGTCACATGATACAGGGGCAGCACGGTCTTTAGCGTTTGAGCGGTGCCATCGTTCATCGTGTCCATCGCTCGGGAATTTGTGCCGCCATTTTGATGGCAGGAATGGCAACTGTACCATTGATCGAGACTTCGTTGGCCGTCGTAAAAAATCTCCATTCCCCGGCGAGCCAGTGACACTTCCGCCGGGCCGCCGAGTTCGATTTCGTGGGTGATCGACTGGGAATTCAGATCCACGACCTGCACGCAGTTTTTCAGATAGTTGGCCACGTATAGCGTGCGGTCGTTGGCAGCCAACTGCATTCCCATGGGGCGACCGCCGACTTCGATGCGAGAAAAACGATCGCGGTCGTGTTGTAATTCGCGTTCGATCAAATCGCCTGGCCCGCCGGATCCAATGAAGGGCAGGTCGGGCAGACGATACACCAGAAGCTCGTGAGTTCCCGATGATGATGCCACCAGTCGTTGCTGGTCGCGACTGATCACGATTCCGTGTGGATCGGCAACCGCCAATTCGGGAACATCCAGTGAGATTGCTTCTCGATCAGCGGGGCCATCGAATCGCACGCGCCCGATCCGACTGGCCAGCAACCAGCCTTTGCGAAGATTACTGACATTGATCGGATTTGTACGCGACACCATCCAAGGAAAGTAGGCGTACTTTCCATCCGCCGACGAAAGCATGTGACCAATGTTGACTCCATAAGCGAGAGGTTCTTGGTACAGCTTCTCACCGGTGTTCGCATCCAGAACAGACACCTGCGATTCACCGCTGCAGCCGACGGCCAGTCGTGTATCATCGGCGCTGAGTGTTAGAGAACGTGGCCAGCGGCCGACGTCAATTCGGCGCACTAAGCGTTGATTCGGCAGATCGATTTCCGCCACCTGCCCGCTGGCAAACAGGCCCACGAAGGCGCGTTGGCTGTCGCGAGTAATCGTCACAGCGCAGGGTTCGAAGCCCACACTGATGAGTCCGGTTCGCTTGAGATTTCCGTCGGCAATGCTGAAGATGGTCACGTCGCCCGACCATTCGCTGGTTACCAAAAACGTTTTGCCATCGGGGCAAAATTCCACGTCCACAGGATGACTGCCGCAGGCTGCTTCGGCCATCACCTGCTGATCGGACGTCCGGATCAACGACACGCTGCTCGATGTCTCGTTGGCCGTCACCAGCCAACGACCATCGGGCGACAACGACAAATCCACGGGCGAACGATCCACTTCGGACGCCACACCGCCACAGTTGCTAGCCCACAGCAACATCAAAACAACGAGGCATTGTCGATTCAGATGGCTCATAAACGGTCTTACTCAGGGACATTTTTCGCAGTTGGCGGAAGGGAAAATCCAGCTGTCGGGCTCAGTCTATTAAAGAATGCAGTCTGAGGAAGTCCATAAACTGCTGAAAAAACCAATAGTTTCGGCTGACAATGTGAAGTGCCGCACAACTCAGAAAACTTCCTTGCTGGATTGCTGGAAAATCAAGTCCAGCTCTGCGACACTAATTGTCAGGAAGCAGGTTCTAACCTTCAAGACAGTTCCTGATTTGGGCGGTAAGTTCGCGTGATTGAGCGGCTGACCCAACAGATTAAGGGCTCCGTGGCTCTGCTTTCTCACGACCCCAACACTGTGCATTGTGGTGCACAAAAACAGTCCCCATATTTAACAGGAGCGAATTGTGAAGAATTGCTTTATCTTTGGTTTGGCACTGTGTGTCACATCGGCCGTCAGCTTTGGTGAAGAACTAGCCAGCGGACCAAAAGTTGGCAGCCGAATCGGTGCCTTCAATGTCACCAAATGTGCGGGTGCCGCAGAAGACGGTGTTTCAGAAGGCGACAACCTGTGCTACCGCTGCAAGAACGGTTCACGACCACAGGTCATGGTGTTCACTCGATCATCAGACGAAAATGTGATCAAGTTGGTTCAGGCGATCGACGCTGCGATCAAAAAGAATGCAGATTCTAAACTGACTGCATTCGTGAACGTGATGGCCACTGACAAAGAAGACGCTTCTGCTGCCGCCAAGAAAATGGCAACCGCTAGCAAAGCCATGAGCGTCCCATTCGTTGTGCCGAACGAATTCGAAAACGGCCCAGACAACTATGGTATCAGCCCGAAAGCGGCCATCACCATCGTCATGGCCAACGAAAGCAAAGTCTACGGCAGCGTTTCTGTCGCCGACATCAAAGACCTGAAGACTGACGCCGTGATTGCTCAGATTCAAAAAATGCTGTAAGACAAATCGGACTGCGTTCCGCAGTTTTCGATTCCGACGCGGCGTACGATCCATTCGTGCGGCGCGTTTTTTTGTGCGCGACGATTGGATTTCATTCTTGATACCACAACCGTCCCCCGCCGATTTCACGAGGCTGTCGATTTAATCAAAATTCGTGAGCGGCACGGCGCTAGCCGCCGGCTTTGCCAGCTCACCCGACCGACCATAATGAGTCAGCCGCTGCCACTTGTTTCACGATGGCGGCGATCGCAGCTGTCCGCTGGAGCGCATTCGAAAGTGGCACGGCCCAGTCACCTGTCAGCAGGCGTTGCGAACCCGCGTGAGCCAGCGGTGTGGCGGGATCGCCATCATCTAACAGCGGATCTTGCGGCAGCTGATCGTAGTACCTGCGAAAGTTTGTGGTGGCTGCGAAGAATTGTCTAAGACCGTGCGGTGCCGCCAACGCCGCCTGCAGCCTGAGACACGCGTGCTCACGAACACGGTGCGCGGGGTTGTCGATTTCGAGTCCCCAGTCCGGTTTGTTCAATGCGTCCGGACCTTCCACTAAGGCGTGGCAGGTTTCGTGAAAGATCATCTGCGCCAGCGAGTCGTCAGGGTCGAGCGTTTCTGGGCCACCGATGTGCAGCACGCCGTTTCCGTTCCACGACGCAAACACATCATCGCTGCGTTGGATGTGCATTCCCATGTCTTCGGCCGCTTTCAGCCAGATGACTTCCAAGGGATCTCGGTATTCGTACTTGAGGGTTCGCATGGCTTTGACATTTCGTAGCACTTCAGCCGTCTGAAGTGGTTCGTGTTCTCCAGCCGTTTTGGCGCTCGCCACGGTTGTTCGGATCCGTGGCGAGCGCCAAAACGGCTGGGTTTCTGTCGTCTGCTGCATTCGGTCGAAGTGTCACAAAGTTTCCGGTCGACTGATTCGGCAGGTGATCTTATGGGGGAATCCTTCCAGCACAATCCCGGCGGCAAGCTGAAACCCAAGGAAAACCAAGCTTCCAACGCCAGAAATTTGGACAAAGGCTACAGGGCGACAAATGGCCGTGGCCGTGTGTTTGCATGGGGAATCGCTCACATTTTGACCTCACCGAATGCCTCAACCGATTTTTCACGGTGCTGAGCTGGGCGTGGCGTGGCCTGACCTAACCTAACCTAACCTAAGGCTGGGACGCTAGAACCATGGTTGAGAAGCAGTGGCGCTTTAAGACACCAACTGTGAACAGCAGTCCCGAAAGTGCCGAGAATTCTGAATGAATTTGCAACGGAAACCCCTGCGAATTGAGACTGCTCTAAACTTGTCTACAATGCTGGCGACGTGTTTCACTGGCGACGCCGTTGACGCATGGAAAACGCAGTTAGCAATTCTGGCCGCAACAATCAAAACACCCCATATCAATAAGTGTTACTCAATGACCTCTCCCAATCCATTCGGCGCTGAAGCAACTTTGTCCACATCCGGCGGCGATGTAAAATACTTCCGCCTGAAAAAACTGGCCGAAGATGGGATTGGCAATATCGACCGACTTCCATATTCGATCCGCGTTCTGCTGGAAGCCTGCCTACGAAATGTCGACGGTTTCATCGTCAACCCGGACGATGTGACGAACCTCGCCAACTGGAACGCCAAAGCTCCCGCGCAGGTTGAAGTTCCATTCAAACCCGGTCGCGTTGTGCTGCAGGACTTCACCGGAGTCCCCGCCGTCGTGGACCTCGCCGCACTACGCAGTGCCATGGTGCGAATGGGGGGCGATCCCACAAAGATCAATCCGCTGGTGCAGTGTGACCTCGTCGTGGACCACAGCGTACAGGTGGATGAATTCAATAGCCGCTTCGCGCTGCAGCACAACGTCGAAATTGAATTTCAACGCAACGCCGAACGTTACGAATTTCTTCGCTGGGGCCAAAAGGCATTCAAAAACTTCAGCGTTGTGCCGCCAGCAACTGGCATCGTGCATCAAGTGAATCTGGAGTACCTCGCCAAGGTTGTGATGGTCACGGATGGCGTCGCGTATCCAGACAGTCTGGTCGGCACGGACAGTCATACCACCATGATCAACGGCTTGGGCGTCGTGGGTTGGGGCGTCGGCGGAATCGAAGCCGAAGCCGTGATGCTGGGCCAACCGATTTACATGCTGACACCAGAAGTCGTCGGCATGAAACTCACCGGCGCACTGCCCGAAGGCGCAACAGCAACCGACTTGGTACTGACCGTCACGCAAATGCTGCGAGCTCACGGTTGCGTTGGCAAGTTCGTCGAATTCTACGGCGAAGGCATGCAAAAACTGGGTCTCGCTGACCGAGCCACACTCGCCAACATGGCTCCGGAATACGGTGCGACGATGGGCTTCTTCCCGGTCGACGGTGAAACCCTGAACTACATGCGACGCACGGGCCGCTCGAATGAACTGGTTGACTTGGTGGAACGCTACACCAAAGAACAGGGCCTGTTCCGACTCGACGACGCACCGGAACCGGAATTCACCAGCACCATCGAACTGGACATGAACACCATCGTTCCATCGCTGGCGGGTCCGAAACGCCCTCAGGACCGCATCCTACTGAAAGACATGCACGCTGCCTGGAAGAAAGACCTCGTATCAACGTTTGGCAAAGATGCTCCATCAGCCGCCGTCAAAGTCGAAGACAACGGGCACAGTTCCGAAATCACCGACGGTGCCGTCGTCATCGCAGCCATCACCAGTTGCACCAACACCAGCAACCCCAGCGTGATGGTTGGTGCCGGCCTGCTGGCTCGCAACGCTGTCGCCAAAGGACTGACTCGCAAGCCGTGGGTCAAAAGCAGCTTGGCACCGGGTTCTCGCGTTGTCACCGAATATCTGTCTAAGTCCGGCCTCGACAAGCCGCTTGACGAACTCGGATTCCAAACGGTCGGCTACGGTTGCACAACCTGCATCGGCAACAGCGGACCACTGCCAGAACCTGTCGCGGACGCTGTCACCAAGGGCGACCTTGTGGCGGCAGCCGTGCTGTCTGGTAATCGCAACTTCGAAGGCCGCGTGAACCCGCTGGTGAAAGCCAACTACTTGGCCAGCCCGCCGCTGGTTGTTGCGTACTCACTGGTCGGAACCGTCGACATCGACTTGGACAACGATCCGCTCGGCCAAGATCAGAACGGCAACGACGTGTACCTGAAAGACATTTGGCCGACTCAAGAAGAAATCGCCAGCACAATTTCCGCGTCGATGACGCCGGAAATGTTCACCGAACAATACGCCAGCGCGGCGGATGGTCCGGAAGAATGGCAGGCCATCAAGAGTTCCGACACCGCACTGTACGAATGGAACGACAAGAGCACCTATGTTCAGGAACCGCCGTTCTTTGTCGACATGCCGGAAACACCGGCACCAATCATCGCCATCGAAGGTGCGCGGTGTCTGATTTCTGTGGGTGATTCTACCACAACAGATCACATCAGTCCTGCGGGAGCCATCAAGCCGGACAGTCCTGCGGGAGCGTATCTGCAGGCGCAGGGTGTGGAGATCAAAGACTTCAACAGCTATGGCAGTCGTCGCGGCAACGACCGTGTGATGACGCGCGGTACCTTCGCCAACATCCGCCTGAAAAACATGCTGGCTCCCGGAACCGAAGGCAGCGTCACGACCAAGTATCCATCTGGCGAACAAACTTCGATCTACGAAGCCGCGATGCAGTACAAAGCTGAAGGCGTGCCACTGATCGCACTCGCCGGAGCAGAATACGGAACCGGTTCATCTCGCGACTGGGCCGCCAAAGGAACATTCCTGCTGGGCATCAAAGCCGTCATTGCCACCAGCTTCGAACGCATCCACCGCAGCAACCTAGTCGGCATGGGTGTATTGCCGCTGCAGTACCGCGAAGGCGAAAGCCGCGAAAGTCTAGAACTCGACGGCACGGAAATCTTCGACATCCGCCTCGACGATTCTCTGGAATGCCGCCAAGCGGTGGAAGTCACAGCTCGCAAAGCCAACGGCGAAGAAGTCCACTTCGTCACCACCTGCCGCATCGACACACCCGTCGAAGTTGAGTACTACCGCAACGGCGGAATTCTACATACGGTGCTGCGTCAGTTGGCAAAAGCGTAGCGGGCGAGGTCGCGAACCTGCGGGATTCGTTCGTGTCCCATCGCCATAAAGCATTGGGAGTTCAGGATGACAGCTCAGGGGCAATGTCGACTATGCGGCGAGATGAAACGTCTCCACGAGAGCCACGTTTGGCCCAGGTGTGGCTATAAACGTTGGGTCGCCAACAACCAGAGAGGCGGGGAGTTCTGTGACGTCACCAAACGCCGCCGGACCAATCGCCAGTACAAACGGCGTTGGTTCTGCTCGCAGTGCGAAGGAACGATCGGTCGTGGAGAGACAGAGTTTACAAAGCTGTTGGACGCGACCAAAGGTAATGATCCACTCTATTACGGCCCGAGCCTTACCGACTTTGCTACATCGGTTTCTCTCCGTACAGCCCTTTTCACACTCGAAAATGGTGAATTCAGGCCCGAAGTAGCGTGTCGATTGCGCGATGCCATTCGGCACTGGAAAAGATTTGTGCTCGGTAAGGTGCGGACGCTGTTGCCTTTCTCACAACACGCGTTTTACCTACCAGATGACGGCTCCAATTGGCACCAAATTATGGGAGGCCAAGTCCATCACACTGCTCAGCTAGTTGTTTCCCAGGTAGGGCCTCTAATGGTGATAGGGTTATTGAATCGACAAACGCTGACGGCTCGGGACAGGAAGACGTGGAAACAAACGGAAATTGAATTGGAGGGTGGAACACTGCGGCCGCTGTCAGAATGGAAAGAGGATGGCAACGTAACGCGGGCGCTTATCAACGTGTTGAATCGTCAGCAGTGTAAACTAGCGGTGACGGCGTCCGTGTTTGACCTAACCAAATGAAGTGTTGACGTGTGAGAATCTTTGTAGGCCGGTTCCCACCGGTCATGATGCTCAGTCGCACAGGACTGAGCGCTTTCTGGCAACACAATCAGTTTCCGACTGCCCCCCAGCCATAAACCAGCGTCTGCCACGTGAACACCAGCGTTAAGCCATGGTAGCCAGCCTTCAAAAAGGCATTCCGCAGGTACGGCTTGGCGTCGAAGAAGAACAGCTGAATGACCAGCCGGATCGCCCAAAACAGCGACACATAGCCGCAGAACACACGCGCCATCACAGAACGCGCGGCGAGTTCTTCGTGGAAGACAATTGAGATCACTCCGAATGCGATGATGTTAAACACGATGTAGCCGCCAGCCACCAGAACCCAGTGCCGCAGCAGTGGATTCAACTTCGGTAAATCTTCGCTGAACCGCAGTTCGCGAGGCACTTGAGCACTGCCCAGCAACGTTCCCAAGTGGATGATGCCTGAGATCATTATCAACGTTTCCAGAGTCGGCACGGTAAGCTCCATTTGACGCATTAGAAAGTCAGGACAGCCATCCAGCAACGGCGTCAACCACGGGTAACACGATCGCTCGAATAAACGGCGGATGAAACAACAGATACGCCGCTGGAACTGTGACAATCGCCGTCCAGATCCAACCACGAATGCCAGCAGTCAATCTGACGCCGCGTTTTTCGGCCGCTCGTTCGATCAGCATCGCCGTTCCCTGAATCGCAAAATACAGTGTCGGCAATCCGTATCCCGCTCGGGCAGGGACAGAAATCGCAAGTTCATGCACCATTCCAGAGAACGTGTATCCGGCCAAAACCGCAACAGCAGAATTCGTCTGCCGCACCAGCGGCACAAACAGAAACGGCGATGCGTAATCTCGAAACGCCAAGTTCCACCGGCGACTCCAGAATTCAGTCACGGAGGTGGCTAAAATCGGGGCGTTCATGATTGGCTTCACATCGCGCCCACGGCTTCGCCAAAACAAGGCCGCCAAGTGAAACGTTCCGAAGTGCAGCAGGAACACAATTCCAATCAGAGCCGCCCAGCCGGACAGTAAGTCAGCGGTGGCTCGCATTGCGGGAGCCACGTAGAACAACATCCAACCACCGCAGCCCGTTTTCACAACAGCGCTCAACCATTCGAACTTTGTGGGTGGTTCAACAACGCGCCGTCTGAAGAACGCGCGAGCATCGAGCCCCGGCCAAGCGAAGAACCACGCCAGCGTGTCGAATCGAGACACCTGCTTTCCGGAGGCAACATAGTGCGTCAGGATGTGCAACTTGATCAGGACAAAGAGCGACAAAGAAATGGCACACATCGTCACGAATGGCGAAAGTTCCGGAACAAAGATCCACGACGCAGCAACAGGAAGGATCAGGAGCCACCCAATCCGTACACGCCTCGTCTTCACAGGAATTGTTGAAGCAGTCGCCATCGTACTCACCCGTTCGTCGTACTTGCTAAGAGTCACCGGAAACTCATCCGCAGATGCAAGGTAAGACTAACAACCGAAGTGAGTCCGCTTGGAGTGAAATGCCATGGGTGCGGGGAGAAATGCACGGGCAAGCTCGTGACACACATGATAAATGAACAGTTTCCCTGCCACCGGACTAAGCGAAGCTGCCTTTGGCAATCATTTCATGCCCCGGCACACCTTCGATAATCTGCGAATTTCACTCACGGATAACGCATTTTATGACAGTCGCAAAGTACAATGTTGTGCCGCGATAACCCGCTGCAACGGCAACTGCAACTGCCGCCGAACTCAGTCGAGGAAGAGTGTTGATGTCTGTTTGTATTGCGTGTCCTTGTGGGCGCAGATTGAGACTCCGAGATGAAATGTCTGGCAAGCGGATCAGGTGTCCGGAGTGCAGCGGATTGCTGAGCGTTCCGGAAATACGCCCCGATTCTGGGCGTACGTCTCCGCCATCTCGCGGAAAGCAGCGATCAGCTGCTGGAACTGCCAAACCTCCAGCCAGACCAACACACTCGAAGTCTTCGAGAGCTCGAAACGAAAAGCATTCCAAGAAGACCTTTCTTATCGTGGGCGGAGTTGCCGCTGCGTTGTTGCTCGGAATCGGGTACCTGATCGGCTCCTTTATGTGGTCAGGTGACAAGGCAAAGTCGTCTGAGCCTCCTGCTTGGGTGCAGGAGAGAATGGCCGAGCACGATCGGAGGTTTCAGGAACTCTTGGCGAAGAATCAACCTCATCGTGCGACGCGAGAGCAGGAAGTAAGGGGGCATTTGGTAGATGCGAATGTGAAGGATTCCGAACGCAAAGGCAGCTCGTCAGATCCGCAGCATTCGTCTCCGCAGATCACCGGAAGCATACAACTGACGGCTTCCCAGATCGATTTGCTTAACGGCATGTCCGAAAATTGCCAAGGGTATGACACACCACGGGAAACTGTTGAGCAGTTCTGCATGAAGATTGGCAATGGCGAGGGACTTGCAGCAGGTCGGCAGTTGATTCAAGGGAATGCGTGGCTGCCTTCATACGATGGTATTCGGGAATTGGCGAATGACGTTCAGAATCGGATCGCATTTTCCGCTTTTCGCTATTCATCAGAAAAGACCAATGGTCTGCTAACGGCCGTTCTTTTGAGTAACCCTCAGGGACGAAATGGTAAGACTCGCGGTGCGGTAATCTACATGATGAAGATCAATGGCAAGTATTTCCTCTCAGATGAAGTCGACGATCCGCCCACAGATCGCCTGTTTCCAAGTATGCTGCTTCGCTTGTCCCGGTCGTTCAGGCCGACCTGAGAATCCTAAAAGGCAACTGAGCAGTTCAGGGCCGGTTACCAGTGGAGAGAAGACAATCGCAATTGGCCGGCGGGGCCCATTCCTGCTACGCTGCACCTCAGGTTGAACCGCAACGATATCTTGCCAGAGGAACCTTTCCGTGAACTCCATTCGTCTGTTTTTGATCCTCGTTCTAGCGCTGCCCACTGTCGTGCAGTCTTCACACAGACCGCACGTTCTGATCATCCTTGCGGACGACATGGGCTACGGTGACCTAGGCTGCATGGGCAGTGGATATCTTTCGACGCCGGAAATTGAATAGGTGATGCCCTGTTTCATTCCAAAGGTGGCTCGAACCGCGTCCCCAGCCAGTCTCCCGATGTCTTCGTTGCCGTCAGTCACGTGTTTCGCACCGACCGACTGCCCATCCTGCAACACAGTGGCCGTTGTTCCGTTACGGCGCCATTGGCTGCACCCACGCCTTTTCGAAATCACCCGCTTCTGAGGGATTGGGATGAGGACGCGAAGACGTTATGACTGCTCGAACATACAGTTCAGTGCCGCTGAATTTGTAGCTGGCGGTTGCCCCCTTGCTGGTTTGCAAGACAGCACCGACTTCGTCGCTGTAGAGGCGAGTGAGTTCTTTGGCCTTGTCTTCGTCGTCGATGGCTGGCTGCGATGCGTCGTCGAAGCCTTTGAGCGTGCCGATGAAATCGACTTGGTATTCGACACCTTCTTCAGCAGCAATGTCAACGGTCAGCGTGCCTTTCGCCAGCGTGATGCTATTGAGCGTCACGCCGCTGGACGAATAAAAGCTGCCGGCTTCCAAAGCCATCACCATCGCATCGGGTGTGAGTGTGTCGGCCAGAACCATCACCCAGCCGCGGCCAGGCTGGCTGGCCTTTCCGGGTTCTTCAACGTGGTAGTTGTGCCCATCATCGGTGGCCAAGCCGTACATGATCGGCAGCTCTAGCTTTGCCAGTCGCCAAGTGTTGATGATGTCCCACATGCGTTCGGTGGACGCATGCGTGGCGTCACCGGAATCGTTAACACCCGGATGGCCGTTGTAGACTTCGAAGAAATTTTCGCCGATGACTCTCATTAACTGTTCGGCAGTCACAGCGTAACCAAAATTGGGATGGTTCAGATGCACGAGCGTCTTTTCGCCCGTTCGTTCGCGGCGAGAAACCGCAGCGTTGATGTTTTGTTGCATCACTTCCAAAACACTTTCGCCGTGCAGCGGTGGCAGCAGCTCCGTTACGTTGGTGGCACACAAGTGAATCGGCTTATTCTTGTATTTGTCGGTGATTTCTTCGCCCTGAATCAACAGATACTTCTGCGGCTCAGCCAGCTTGTCGAAGATCGTGTCGAACGTTTGCAACTTCACCTGCAGACGATCTTTTTCTGTGCGTGTCTGCACCCAATCGCCGGAAAATTTGGCCGTCAGTTTGTCGAAGGCGTTCTGGCCGCCTTTGTTTTTTTCGACATCGATCCACTTGTCCCCCTGCAGCAGCACATTGTGATCGGTGAACACCAGAAAATTGTAGTCGCGGGCTTTGTACCACGACGCAATCATTTCCGGATAGTCGTCGCCGTCGCTCCACAGCGAATGCGTGTGCATATTGCCGCGATACCATTGCTGGCCATCAGCGGCGGTCAGGTTCAGCGGCTCGTCCGCGAGACCAACAATCGGAGCGATCAGCAGCACACACAACGGCAGTAGAACACGAACCAGCATCGGCGGGGCCTTTCAGTAAGCTTGGGGAAGGAGGCACCACAATACCGAAGCGGCTGTCGATTGAGAAGCGTGCGGCGCATCAAACCGAATCTACTTCGTTAACCGCAAATGATCCACAAACAGATATTTCGTTCGCATCACATCGCAGCTAAAGATTTCGATCGACCACATGCACTCGAGATTCATCTTTCGTGAAATGGGGGCCGCCTCCACGTCAGCCAAATCGATGGCGATGGGTGTCGGAACGCCGGGTTGCAATATAAAATTGCGAACGAATCGATCGTTGTGCTGATATCCGGTTTCCGCGTGGTATTCATCGAACAATTTCACGGTGACCGTCAGCGGCTCGTCGTTCGGATTCATCAGATCCAGCTGCAGTTGCGAATATTCAAGCCAGTCGTGTTCGAAGTAAACCAACGCCACGCCCGGATATTCGCCTGGCGGCAGCGTCGCCTTCAGCGAGTACTCGCCGTCTGACGCCCATTGGGTTGAGCGTTCGAACTCTGAACGATACCGTGCCCAGCTGCCTAGTTCTCGACTTCGTTCTAAGGATGACAACATTGGAAAACTTCGCTGCTGCTGAATCGCATCCCAAGCGTTGCGCAGTGGATTCACGCTAATCGCGACGATCAATCCCAGCCCAGCCACCACCAATGCCCGGCGGCGAAATCCTGACACCTTCCGAGAAGCGACCCAGGCCAGTGCCGCCAGCATGCCGGCGGAATTCGCCAGTACATCGGCCCAACTGGCGTTGCGCCCGGCGAACTTCTGAGCATACTCGCCGACAATTCCAGCCAGCATCAAGGCGATCGTGATCGCAACCGCGCGCCCCATGTTCATGGGCAGAATGGTGGCGAAACGCTTCGGCAATCCGATCGCGGGTGGATCACAGAATCCGATCAAACACAATAGCGCGAGGCAAAACACGGGCGCGTGGGCGAGATCAAAGAGTTCCCCTGACAGGCGGCCTCCGAACGGAAACGGAAAGACCAGCCCGATCGCAACCACGCACAGCAACGCGACAGCCAATATCACGCGGCGAACGACGGTTTTGCGCAGTAATCGCGACTGATCCTCAACCGGAAATTGTAACATTGGCGAAAACTAGCGGGGCAGATTAAGAACGACCAGAAAACGAAAGACACACTATTGGTTGTGTTTCGGCTGATGTCCACAGACTTCAACAGCTGTCAGACCGAATCACCCGTGAATCATCCATGGATCGCCCGAAGAAATGAGTGACAGGCAGGCCGCTCACTGGAATTCCCGCCGATTCCAAATACGCTGGTCACGAATTCTGCATCTCTCACCCGAAACTGAACCCCCATTCATGCGCACTCTGATCAGTGAAACAGAAATCGACGCCCGCGTCAGAGAACTCGGAGCGACCTTAACCGCTGAATACGCCGATCGGCCGCTCACGATCTTAGGCGTGCTGACCGGCAGTATTGTGCTGCTCGCAGACCTGATCCGCGCCACGTCCACGCCGTTGCGGGTCGCATTGATTCAGGCGGCGAGTTACGGCGGCACACGCACTTCGCCGGGAGAATTGAGTATCAATAATGCTCTGGTACCGGACTTGAAAGGTCGCGACGTTGTCATCTTGGATGATATCTTCGACACCGGAAACACGATGGTTGGATTGTACGAAGCCGTCAAGGAGTTTGACCCCAGCAGCATCAAGTCCGCCGTCCTGCTCTGGAAAACGGCTCGCACCGAAGTCGACCTAGAACCAGACTACTTCGGCTTCAAGATTCCGGATGAGTTTGTGGTTGGCTATGGACTGGATTACAACGACGAATATCGTCACCTGCCGTTTATTGGCGTGATGGAAGACGACGACCTGCAACAGGTTGGTGAGAATATGAGTGGTTAAGCATCGGCTCCTTCGCACTGCCGCCTGTCGAAATACATATTGAACACTGATCAGCATCGAGCAATACTGAATTCGAACGATCATCGGCCAGTCGTCATCAGCTAGTCGCAACAAAGACTGCGGATCGCGATGATGCCTAGAAGTGATTTTTCAATGGGGAGTCAGACTTGACCGAACGCTGGATGACCAGAAAGTCGCTGATTCTGCGAGCCAGAGACGCCAGCGACGAACAGGCGTGGGATGAGTTCGTGAAATACTACGAACGTTTTATTTTCCATGTTCTGCATCGCATGAACGTGTCCACCAGCGACTTTGATGATCTGGTTCAAACCGTTCTGCTGAAGCTCCGGAAAAGTATCACCAGTTACGACGCCAGCAAAGCAAGATTCCGCACTTGGTTGGGCGTCGTGGTGCGGAACGCCGTTTATGATCACTTCGCGGAAACTCAACGTCGCAGGGAACTGCAGGATCAGGAACTTGAACTCCTGCAGAGGCTGGAAGGATCTGCGTCGGAAATCGAACAACGAATCGAACAGGAATGGGCGGCTTACGTCACTGGTTTGGCAATGGAACGTATTGAAAAACTGTTTTCCGCTGAAGCCGTTAAGTCATTCACGATGAGCCATGCCGGTACGTCCGCCAATGAGATTGCGGCAGAACTGAATTTAACCGTGGATTCGGTTTACACACTGAAAAGTCGCGTGAAGGCACGCTTCATCGCCGAAATCAAGGCCGTCATCAGCGAACTGGAAGGTTAACATGGACAAGCCGGATCACAAAACGATTTCAGACTTCACAGCCTTTTATGACGTCGCCGAGAACTCAGGGCAGTTGGAAGAAAAAGAAGTCAGTCCTTCACTGCATGCGGTGTCACAGATTTCCACGCGGTACGAATCGGCGGAGTTCATTGCTGAAGGCGGCATGAAGCAGGTCTTCAGAGTTTATGATGCGCGGTGCAAACGTCACGTTGCCATGGCGACGCTGCATGATGATGCGCTGCAGGAACTTTGCGACCCGCTGATTCACGAAGCCTAGCTGACCGCTCAGTTGGACCATCCCAACATTATCACGATCCATGATGTCGGAGTGGATTTAAAAAACCGCCCGTACTTCACGATGGATCTTAAGTCCGGCGATTCTTTAGGTGAGCTTCTTGAAAAGTTACACGCGGCAATGCGGACGTATGCAGCCGCTATCCCCCTGAAGACCTGCTGCAGATGTTCGTCAAGGTCTGCGACGCGATCGCGTATGCTCATTCTATCCAAGTGGTGCACTTGGACCTGAAGCCGGCCAACATTCAGGTGGGTCACTACGGCGAAGTGTTGGTGTGCGACTGGGGTCTGGGAAGAGTTTACGGGCGAGAAGACGGAATTGAATTCGAACGACTGCTGCTGAATTCTGACTTATTGAGTTCCAACACACTGTTTGGTGAGTTGCGAGGGACTCCCGGTTATATGGCGCCGGAGCAAATCCAGAAGGACGGAAATCGGGACACGCGCACGGACATCTACCAACTGGGTTGCATCCTGTATTCGCTGCTGACGTTGCAGCGCCCGGTGGAGGGTGAACCGGATGGGGCACTCGACAAGACAGTGAGAGGGGAAATCACACCTCCGCGACAACGCTCACCCGAACGCAATATTCCCGCCAGTCTTGAAGCCGTCGCGTTAAAAGCGATGGCCGTCGATCCGGAGCATCGTTATGCATCGGTTGAATTGCTGGGCGACGAGGTCCGTCGATATTTGACGGGTTTCGCAACACACGCAGAACAAGCCAGTGTGTTCACTCAGCTCGGGTTTCTGTTTCAACGCAACAAGCGATTCTGTCTGACGGTTTTGTGTTCTTCACTAGCTCTGCTGTGCGGCGCAACGTGGTCTTACTGGGCAATGGCCGCAAAGGAGCGGATAGCCACAGAAGCTCGCGTGAGAGTCGAACAAACGCTGCGATTGTATGAAGCCGGCATCGACGAATTGAATAAGTTATCAGTGCAAAACGCTGAGTCGGTGGAAAGAGCGGTCATTGAAAAGCATCTTGCCGGCGACGAAGTGAGCTCAGAAAGACTGCTCCTTGCCGCATTGGACGCTGAACCTAACAATCCAGTGTACCTGCGATCGATGAGCGAACACTACTTCATCGTGCAACGCTTCAATCAAGCGGCTGAGTACCTTGACCAAGGCGAAAAGCGGGATGAACCGGACCAGCTGATTGGCGATCTGGCTCACGAGTACGCCGCCATCAAGCCGGACGACGACCAGCGGTTGACAACGAATCAAATGGTGGGTCTGTTGCGCCGCATCAAAGACTTCAAAGCCATGATTCTTCTGAATGACCAGAAGCACCGGGTCGGCCCCAAGCAACGGGCCGCCATCATCGAAGAACACTTGCGTTCCATCAACCCGAATTGGCGCGACGGCTGGTTCGATTACGACTTCGAATCCGGACGGTTGCGGGTGGGAGGCAAGGGGCTGGAGCGACTGTCCGATTCGGGCAGCATCCTGGCCGGACTACAGCCCAAGGCCTTGGACATCAGCGGCTCAGAAATTCGCGAGCTGTAGAAAGAAGCGGGCTACGCCATCGAGACCTTGGATGTTCGCGGTTGTCCGATCACAGAATCCGCCGTTCTGCGCCGTTTTGTGCATCTGACAACACTGACCGTTCACCCCGGCCAATTCACTCCGGAGCAACTGAGTTTTCTACCGGACTGAGTCGAAGTGATCGAGCAAGAAGGCGACCTTCCGAGTCCAACGAATAGCGATTTCGACTAACTCTGGAGAGAGCTAACCAGAGGCGAGCATTTCAACCACCCCCAAGCGCAGCGTGAGGGGGAGGTCGGACATGCGGAGCGATGCATGGGAGGGGGCGATGCATGGGGCAGCGGGGATCAAGCGTGCTCGGCCCTCCCCCGAACTTGCTCCGCTCGTTCGACCCCTCCCTGCCTTCGGCTGAGAGGGGTTGTTGAAGTCTGCAGAAAAAATTTGCAGCAAAAAGGCAAGTTTTCGTTTAGATCGGTCTCCGGCCACCAGTATCAGTTCTTGCGACACCCAATCTCGGTGTCGCAGGTCGGATTCTTCTTGTGGGCGATCGCCTCAGTTTGCGACCAAACCTCCCTTCTAATTCCTGTCTTCGGAGCCCTGAGAATGCTGTCACTCATCGACACGTTGAAAAATTCTACGAAACGTCTTGGGGCCAGTCACACTTGCCTCAAGAGTGTTCTCGACCTTGTCGGCAATCGACACAGTCGCAAGCGGCGATCTGGGCCGTCGCGAGCACCAGCGGCTTTGGAATCTCTGGAGCAGCGAATGCTGCTGACAACCACGGCCATTGCAAGTGGCGACTGGTTTGATGCGAAGACTTGGGACAATGGTGTGCCGGATGACAGTCAGCGCGCCATCGTGGGTCACGGTATCACGGTCGAACTGGATGGGGCAGATCACTTCGCTCAGGAGTTGGTGATTCAGGGTGACTTGGTCGTGCCGGAAGATAGCGATCCAGCGGAGATCGACAAGACGCTGACCACGCGTTGGGTACACGTGAACAGCGGCGGTGAGTTGCGAGTGGGTTCGGAAACCGATCGTTACGACGAAGGCACCTTCACGCTGAAGCTGACCGGCACTGATGTGTATTCCAACCATGTGATCGAAACCAACATGGGTGGCATGATGCCGGGCACGATGGCCGTGAATGGCAACGACGGCTTTTTGATGACCGGCATGAACAGCAGTCTTCAGTTTTACGGCGAAGACAAACTTAGCTTCACAAAACTGGCCGCGACCGCCGAAGCCGGAGCTGCGTCGATCACGGTCGCAAACGTCATCGAGCGGAATTACAACACCGGCGCGATGGTCGGCGATGAATTTGTGACGTCAGCCGCAGACGACGGAGCAGTTAACTGGGAAGTTGGCGATCAGATTGTGGTTGCGAGTTCTTCGTACGACTACACCGAAGAAGATGTCCGCGTCATCAACGCCATCGCAGACAATGGCGATGGAACAAGCACCTTGACGCTCGACACGCCTCTGGATCATGGCCACTACGGCGGAAGCGAAGTCTACGGCGGAAGCGCCGCGGCAGGCACAACGCCCGCTTCGCAAACTTATGAAATCGATATGTGTGCCGAAGTGGCGTTGCTAAGCCGCAATGTCAAGATCCAGGGACTGGCTTCGCAGGACACCGATGTCAATTTTGGTGACCGGGCCAACGCCATCTTCGAAACTCGCGTCCGCGCCGGCGGCCTGAGCGATGCGGAAGCCAGCGTGGCACCTGACCAACAAGTGGCCAACGGCGTCGGCGGACACATTATGATCATGCCGAATTCAGGGCAAATCACTGTCAACGGCGTGCAGTTGGACGGCATGGGCCAAGCCAGCCAGAAAGGGCGGTATCCGATTCACTGGCACCTCGGCGGCGATCGGCCCAATGATGTGCTGAAGAACACATCCATCACGAATTCCAACAACCGAGGCGTGACGATCCACGGCACATCTCAATTGCGAATCGAGGGCGTCGTCTTGCACGATGTCCACGGTCACGGGTTCTTCTTTGAAGACGCTGTTGAAACCGGCAACGTGTTGGTCGGTAACATCGCATTCGGGATTCATAAGGTCGGTGGAAACGACAAGGACTTTGCAAACCCTGGTGGCAAGGACCCATTCGTCGTCGATACCCACGACAGCGTCACGGAATCGAATTCACGTTTCTTGAGCTCGGCGGCTTTCTGGATCACGAACCCGACCAACACGTTCGTCGGCAACATCTCGGCTGGCGCTTCCGGGACAGGGTTCTGGTACGCGATCCCGCGGACCGTTCTGGGTGCATCGGGAGAGAACCCCCTGTACGAGGGGTATGAACCGATCTTCGCGGAGTTCGGTCAGTTCGACAACAATGCGTCTCACTCGACCCCCGTCGGCCTCAACTTTGATCGAGGCTCCGACATCGAAGACGGTCGGTTCAATGATGACGAAGTCACGACAGGCTCCCAAGACCAATATACGCCGCGGAGCGACCCTAACGATGCTAACTCCGCGACCACTAACGACATCAACGGATTCACGAGCTACAAGGCAACGGATGCGGGTGTCTATCATCGCGGCCAAGGCGAGACCATTCTCTTCAATGGTTTGCGGATCGCCGATAGCTTCAACGCCGCTTGGGCGGTCTCGGAAACGGAGTATACCGACAGCCTCTTTGTCGGGCACAGCAGAGGAAACGCCGACTCTGACGCGGAGGTTGGTGGGCCACGCTTGTACGACGGCTCAGGGCTGTACACCAATTCGCATTTCGCGGGATTTGCCGATGACGACGCCTCCACCTTCCAAGTAGAAGGAAGCTCGTTTGGCCCCACCATGTTTCATGCGTTCCGCAATACTTCGATTGAAGACGATGGAACTTACAACCACTTGGCGCATGCCGAGTCAGACTTCACACCGGGTTTTGAAGGCCATAACATCGGTCAAACACAGCAGTGGAGCAAAGCGGCCATCGATCTAGATGGAACGTTGACCGGTGCGGCCGGCGGTGGGGTGGGATACAGTATCGTGCCGAACGTTGACTTCCTTGTTGATGACGGCGACATCCAGCCTGCGGGTTGGGATGCGTGGCTGAGCGAAGACATCTACACCCGTGTGAAGGTCGGAAACGCCAATAGCGGCGAAGTACTTTTCCAGTCGAACAAGGGTGAGCCAGTGGTACGGTTCACCGCTCAAGATGGGGACAGCATCGACTCAACGGGAGGGCAAGGCACCGGCAATGCCACCTGGGTTCAAGTCGCCGCGAAAGCCGATAACGACGGATTCGTCGAAGGCACGTTCACGGTTGAGTTCCTGACCAACGGGCTGCCAGCGAATATCTTCGACCTGAACATGGGGAACCAAGACGGCGGCCGGCCCGGACTGAGTGCGGCAATCCAGAACAGGGTCGACGACGCCCGGATCGTCGTGAAAATCGTTGCGGCCGGAAACTACATGCCCAATAAAGGCACTGAGGTTGCCAGCGAAACGGAGCTGCGTTCGGCCACAAACGGGGTGGTGTATTTCCGTGACGACTTGGGGAACCTGTACTTCAACACCGGCATTCTCGACTCTCAAGGGGCCATTCAGCTCACGCCCGGCGCTCCGCTGCAAACGGCGTTTGCGGCGCACAGGGTCGCGTATGGCACAACGATTCAAGCCGAAACTTTTGACAACGGCATCGACGGGATCGCCTATCACGATAGCGACGCGATCAACTCGCTCGGTTCGTTTCGTGGCGACACCGGCGTCGATGTGACGCCGACTATGGTGGGCAACATCGACGCTGGCGAGTGGCTCGAATACACGGCCGACGTCACATCCGCCGGCTACAACATTGGACTGAATGTTTCGTCAACGGCCGCCGGTGGTCAGATTCGTGTGTTGGCCGCCAGTAGCAATTCGGCTGGCTTCATTCGAGAGCGCGGGATTGTTGATGTTCCCAACACCGGAGGAATGACTTCGATGGTATGGCTGGAAGGCGTCAGCTTGGATTTTGAGGACGGTTCTGAGGCGGTGATTCGCCTTGAATTTGTCGGCGATTTTTCAGGTAACAACGTGCAAGTCGATTCCATACAATTCGCACCGGGGACTCAAACAGCTTACGTCCAGCGAACGATTGCAGCAGACTCAGCGACCACCACAATCGAGTTGGAACAGTTCGACTAGGGTGGCCAAGGGGTCGCTGACTTCGACACGAACCGTGGCAACAAATCCAGTACCACGTTTCGAACCGAAGAAGACGTCGACACCACCGATACGGCGGTTAAGGACGAAGTGTTTGAGGGCGAATGGTTGGAATACACCACCGACATTCAGGCCGGTATTTATGACATCGCTTTGGCCAGAGTGTCCGGATCATCAGGCACCGGCGTGCGGCTGTTGATCGCGGATAACAATTCCGAAACCGAGTTCACGGAATTGGGCGTGCTGGTCGGGGACGAACCGACGATTCGAGACATTGACCTGAGCCGTTGGGCGGGCAGCAATCGCGTGATTCGCGTTGAGATCGTCGGACGATTCATGGGCCTGGATAAGTTGGAATTCGTAAACATAGCCGGCGTTTCACAAACAGCCTACGTCGATCGAGCGATCACGGCTGATACAACGACACGAATCGAACTCGAAGAATTCGACTTCGGTGGTCAGGATGTCGCCTACTTCGACACGTCGGTCGGTAACGAAACAGTCGGCACCTACCGACGGGACGAAGACGTCGAAGCCACTGACACATTGGTAACGGATCAGGTGTTCGAGGGCGAATGGTTGGAATATACCACCGACATCGAAGCCGGTGCGTATGACGTCACCATCGGAAAGGCGTGGAGCGCGGGCGATTCGGGTGTGAAGCTTTCTATCGGTGAAACGAATTCGGCAACCGAGTTCACTGAACTGGGCCAATTCGTTTTCGGAACAGACGAATCTCTGACGCCCGCGAATGTTGACCTAAGTGCATGGGCCGGCACCGACCGCGTGATTCGCATCGAGATCGTGGGCAACTGGATGGGCCTCAACTGGATCGACTTCGCTCCTGCGGTGATCGACACCACGGCTCCGACGGCTGACATCGTCGACATGTCACCAGATCCGAGGAATTCGAATGTAGAGACGGTGATTATCAACTTTGAGGAAGACGTCACCGGTTTCGACGTGGGTGACTTGTCACTGACTGTGAATGGCAATCCGGCTCGTCTTGCCGGTGCTGGCGTGACTCAGATTACACCACGGCAGTACAGCGTCAATTTGACGCCGGTCACCGTCCGGAATGGCACTTACCAGCTGACACTCAATAGTGCCGGCAGTGGCATTCAAGACATGGCTGGCAACGAGCTAGCCGCCGACGCGGTGGATCAATTTGTCGTGGATAATATTGGCCCGCAGGTTGAAGCCGTGATCGTCAATGATGGCGGTCAACAGCGCAGCATGGTTTCGCAAATCGAAGTACACTTCAGCGAAGAGGTCATCGGAGTCGATGCGAGTTCATTCCTGTTGATGCACACCACGACCAACGCGCAAGTCATGCCCATGGTCTCGACTCAACTGGTGGACGGAAGAACGGTTGCAACTTTAACGTTCAGCGGCCCCGGTATCATCGGCGGTTCACTCAGCGATGGAAATTATTCGTTGACAACCGTGGCGTCACGTGTGCAGGATTTGGCCGGAAATCACCTAGACGGTAACGGTGACGGAGACACCGGCGACAGTGCCACGGATGACTTTTCAGACTTTACGGAGACGCCAACGGCGATCGAAAAGTGAACATCAGAGACTTCTTCAGCTTCCTGAGATCGCTTCGTGGCAACGACGACGCCACCTTCGACTTCGATGGTGACGGCAACATCAACTACCTCGACTTCTACCAATTCTTCAGCCGCTTCGGGCGGTCAATCTAAAGACGATCGACAAGCATCTTAGCGTTCGCTGGCGAGCAAGGGCCGAGCTCACCCGCAACGCTAAGATGCGTCGTCGGTATCGCAATTCTGCGAAGGCACCGCACCGCCAAGCCGTCGCCGGCCGTTCTGCTGAACTGGCAACCGTCCAGAAATCGATGGCCAAGACGTGCTTTGCATCACCGGCGAAATTTACGGCGGCTTAACAACGCTGCAGGAATCTGAAAATTATCACTTGAGTGCAGTGCAGTTCAAATGGGGCGAAAAGAAATGGGCCCCGCGTGAAAACGACAAACGCGACAGTGGATTGCTGGTTCACTGTGTCGGTGAACACGGTGCATTTTGGAACGCCTGGATGCGATCGCTGGAATGCCAAATCCAAGAAACCGATTGCGGCGACTTCATCGCACTCGCGGCAAGCGGATGCAACATTCGAGTCCGAGCCGTTGATGGTTCCGGTCGACCCATCTTTGATCTTACTCAACCGTATGCGGGTAAAGTCGATTGGTTTGAATGATCGCCACCGTAGGATAGGCTTCCAGCCTGTCGATTCCAATGTGACACGCTGGAAGCCTATCCTACGGTTTTACGGCGACTGGCAAACGGCACAGTTGCCGCGATGTCACTTCCGTCGTCCCGAAAGAAATCGGACCCATGAAACTTCGAATATGCGTCTCCAGTCTCTGCTTACTGCTGAGCTCCGTGGTGCTCGCTGAGCAACCCAAACCCAACGTGATTATGATCCTGGCGGATGACTTGGGCAGCGTCGATCTAAACTGCTACGGTTCCGAAGACCTAGCGACACCCGCGCTGGATGCACTGGCCAATCGAGGTATCCGGTTCACTCAATTCTATGCAGCCGCTCCTGTGTGTTCACCGTCTCGCGCGGCATTCATTAGTGGCTTGTACCCCCAACGAGCCGGCGTGCCGGGCAACGTTTCTTCGGCGGCTGGCAACGCTGGTATGCCCTTCGAAACACAGACGGCCGGAGACCTGTTTGCCGCCAATGGCTACGACACCGGCCATGTCGGCAAATGGCATCTTGGTTTCACACCCGACACCATGCCGAACGGTCAAGGCTTCGCGGAATCCTTCGGGCACATGGGCGGCTGCATCGATAACTATTCGCACTTCTTCTATTGGAACGGGCCCAACCGTCACGACCTGTGGCGCAATGGAACAGAAATCTTTCGCGATGGCGAATACTTCCCGAATCTGATGGCCGAAGAAGCCCTACGCTTCATCAAGCAGCCCCGCGACAAACCGTTTCTGCTGTACTGGGCTCTCAATACGCCACACTACCCCCTGCAAGGCACGGACAAATGGCGGAAACACTACGACAGCCTACAGTCACCGCGCCGTGAGTACGCGGCCTTTGTTTCTACCACGGATGAAATCATTGGACAGGTTCTGGATCAATTGGCCGAATTGAAACTGGCGGACAACACCATCGTTGTGTTCCAGTCCGACCATGGCCACAGCTGCGAAGAACGCACGTTTGGTGGAGGCGGCAATGCTGGACCGTATCGGGGCGCGAAATTCAGTCTGTTCGAAGGTGGAATTCGTGTTCCCGCGATTGTGTCCTGGCCCGGCAAACTTCCGGAAGGTGCGATTCGGCATCAGATGGCCACTGGCTGCGACTGGTTGCCAACTTTGGTTTCTCTTTGCGGTTTGAACGCGGAACAACGTACATTCGATGGACAGGATCTAACAGCTGTCCTGAATTCGGGTGCAGCAACAACGCCGCATGCCGTCTTTCATTGGGAATCCGGTGGCGGAAAAAACAACCGGCAGTGGGCCGTTCGCAAAGGTGATTGGAAACTGATCGCGAACCCCAACGACACCAGCAAGATGGCTCCATTAGCAGACGAAGACAAACGATTCTTGATCAACTTAAGCGATTCCATCCACGAACTCGAAAATCTGGCGGCCGACTACCCAGACATTGTGAAGGAACTGGAACAGCTACATGACCAGTGGATCAGCAATGTCTCCGCCCGCTAAACCAACCGATCCATCGGTGTGGAAAATGCGACTCTGGATTCTGCTCGGGATCGCGTTGTTGGCCAGAATTTCTGCTGCCGTCCTGATCGAACAATACGTGCAGCAGGCCGATCGATCGTTCCTTGTAGAAGGCGACGCCAACGGCTATTGGATACTGGCGCAGAAGATAGCAGCAGGCGAAGAGTATTCGATCTACACTCCGCCACGCCGCGTGCTGCGCATGCCCGGCTTTCCGCTGTTGCTGGCGACATCGATCAAACTGTTCGGCGACAGCATCCTTGCCGCGCGAATCGTACTCGCCATCATCGGCACGGCTTGCTGCTGGTTGACGTATTGCCTAGGCAAGCGACTGCACAGTCCTGCCATCGGATTCTGGGCGGCCGCTTTCGTGGCCATCAACCCGCTACATATTGGCAACAGCGTGCTGATTTTGTCCGAAACTTGGTTTACGTTCTGGATGCTGATTAGCCTGCTGGCCCTGCATTGGATGTTGGTCAGCAGTTGTTCAGCGTCGCAGAAAGATCCGTCCAACAACACCACATGCAGCGATCGACCGGGGCCTTGGCGGCTGTGGTTGCGTTCACTGGCTGTCGGCGCATTGATCGGCATCACGGTGCTGGTGCGACCCGGATTTCTGCCATGGTTGGGCATCTGTTGTTTCGCCAGCTGCGTGTTGTTGCGGAGGACGTGGCTGGTTCGAACGTTGTTATGCAGCGGGCTAATCTTGGGCTGTGTCACGGTTCTGCTGCCATGGGCAGCTCGGAATGCGACAGTCACTGGACACTGGGTCTTCACGTCGTTGTGGTCCGGTCCCAGCTTGTATGACGGCCTGAACCCAACCGCCACTGGGGCCAGCGATATGCGGTTCTTCGACGATGAAAACGTGCTGAGCCGCATGACCGAATTCGAAATGAACCAGCACTACAAATCGCGGGCCATCGATTTCGCTCTGCACAATCCCGGCAAAACGGCCACACTGGCGTTTCAAAAACTGGCCATCGTGCTGTCCCCCGTGCCAAACTTCGCAAACAGAAAAGGATGGGCAATATCAGCAGTTTGCGTCATCACGTGGCTGCTTTTGGTGGTTTCGTGTGTCACTGGGCTGAAAACAAGACAGTGGTCGACGCTGGACCTCGTGATCATGGTCGGTCCTTTGGTCCAGTTTTTACTGGTTCATATGGTCTTTGTGGGCTCTGTGAGGTATCGTTTGCCGTTGGAATTTTCACTTGTCGTGCTGGCCGCCATCGGATGGCAACAGCTCGTCCAGCGTTCGCCAGACAATGCTTAGTCTGCCGTGAAACAAAACGTACTTCGGCATGGATGCCAATGAAGTTTCTTCCCGTAATCAAATGGATGATCAGCATCACCCTGTTTGTGGCCTTGGCCGCGAGCGGGGTCGCGCTCTATTTTTGGAAGAACAGCAACGACATGCTTCGCACTCAGGTGCTGAAGCAATTCAACGCCGCCGCTCCTGACCTGCGACTCATCGTCGGCAGCACCACGATCCATGGAGCCAACGGAGCCACGCTGGGCAACGTCGAAATTCGCGATCGAGCCACGACCGAGGTTTTGTTTCGCGCCAAGGAACTCGATGTCGTCATCGACACCAATCACCTGCTGGAAAACCAAACAGCGGTCATCGATCGCATTAGCCTGAGTTCCGCAGACGTGCGATTGATTCGCCTCGAAGACGGACGCTGGAACTGGCAACAATACAACTATGTCATGCCCCAACAGCAAGGCCCACAGGCATTGCCGGAAATCCAGATCGACGACGTCCGCATCCACCTGACGCTCAACCATGGACAGGGCATTCCAGCCGCAGGCCTGCTGATTTCAAGTCCTCGAATTCAAGCTGTGCCGGCGTCGCAGCACGGTTACGATTTTGATGGCGCACTAACGCTGCCCGGCGCTGGCTTGCTGCAAATTGGTGGCATGTGCGACCTGCTGTCGGGCCAGTGGGAAGTCGGCGGGCATTTGAAAAATATGCGCGCGGACCAAAACCTGATGGACCTCGCCCACAAGACAACCCCACAACTGCAGACACACCTGAACCAACTCGATTCTGTGATGGCGAATGCTCTGCCTCCCGCGCAAACCGCGTCGGCACAACGATCCGGAGCCGCCCTGTTGATCGGCAACAACCCGGCGGTGGCTCCGCAGATTTCCGGCTTGCTGGACCTAGACTTTGCCGTCAAGTCCGTCGCGGATTCCCCCATCCCGGCGTTTAAGTTGCGAGTCAACGTACGAGAAGGTGTGATCGCTTCGCCGCAGATCCCCCTGAAACTATCCAACGTCCGTGCCACGTTTTATCGCGATAACGAAACGATGGAGTTTCGTCTTGACGAAGCAGAAGGACAAGGAGCCCGCCTTTCCGGAAATCTGTCGATCTCTTCAGCGGCCAATGCCGCCCCGCCCATGGGGAAATTCAAAGTCGAACGGTTCCCAATCTCAAAAAACCTGCGTCCCCTGCTGCCGGACGAAAAGACGTTGCGAATGTTTGATGCGTTCCAGCCGGAAGGCGTTGTGTCGGCTCAGGGAGAATTCGTCAGACATCCCAATGGCAAATGGAAGCCGCAAAACCTAGTGCTCGATGTCCACAGTGGCACGGCGATGTTCCACAAGTTTCAGTATCCCGCCAAAAACCTGCGGGGAAAGTTCATCCAACTTCCAGCCGTCGCTCGCGCGAAGACGCAAGCCACGCCGTCGACTTCAACGGAAGACACGCTATTTGACGTCGTCATCGATGGCACGGTCGGAACACGACCACTCAACGCAACGGGTTGGATGAAGAACCCCGGCCCGGTCGGGGAAAACTTCTTCACCGTCAACGTCACTCAGTTTCCACTCGACGGCAACCTTCGCAACGCTTTAGATGCCAAACAGCGGACAGTCTTTGAATCACTGAACCTGTCTGGATTGGCAGACAGCGTCATTACATTCTATCGCCCACCCGGCCTCGACCAAATCACCCATCCCACATTCGACCTTTCGATCTACGACGCCAACATGTCGTTTCATGAGTTCCCGTATGACATCAAGAATCTAACGGGGCGGCTGACATTCGAAGGACGAACGAAGCACTGGAGATTCCACGAACTCAAAGGACAACACGGCAGCGCCGAATTGGCGGCCTTCGGAGAATTTCGCGGAACCTCCTCGCCAGGCACACTGAACCTGACAATCCGTGCCAAAAACGCCGCGTTGGACGCAGACCTGTACAACGCATTGTCGCCATCACAACGCACACTTTGGCAGACGATCAACCCGGAAGGCTTCTGTGATCTCACCACACAGATTAACTGGACGGCCGCTCCGGGACAGTCAGCCATTGTCAGCTTTCCGGAATCCGAACCCGTACGAATCTACAATACTAAGATCCGACCGAAGCCGTTTCCGTTTGACATGGTGATTAAAGAAGCCACCTTGAGCTTCGATCCCAATGATGCTCGCAATGCAGGCAAACAGCATTGCGAGATTTTGTCATTCGAAGCGATTCACGAAGAAGCACCCGTTCGAGCCAAAGGCTGGGCGGAACTCTCACCGAGCGGAGAATGGCAACTGCACCTGAATGATCTCAACGCGACCAATCTGCAACCTGATGCAAAGCTGCGGGCCGCGTTGCCGGAATCTTGGCGAGCTCCCCTAGATCGCGTCGCTCGAACAGGCTCAATGTCTATCGAAGATTCTGAAATGGACTTTCGCGGCGACATCGCTGGACGGCAAAACACGACCGCTCAATGGGCTCTGAACTTGCGATTTCGAGATTGCACGTTTAATGCGGGACTGGATATTAGTCACGTCTACGGACTTGTTACAGCCAACGGTGTGTGGGATGGCTTCCATCTTAATAACTCTGGCCGCATTCATCTGGAAACCGTTGAGGTGCTGGAGATGCCATTCACGAGTGTGCGAGGCCCCTATTCTCAAAACGATATTGAACTGAATCTGGGAGCTCGCCAAGTCTTCGAACGCAACAGCCCATTGTCGGAAATCGATCCCGACACACGCATCAAAGCTCAAGCCTACGGCGGCGAACTCTTAGTCGATGCACACGTCGACATGCGTCCCAACGGAAAGTATCAGTTCTTCACAGAACTCAACAACGCCCGCCTAGAATCGTACGCCAAGTTGCATATTCCTGATCAGCTAAACCTGAAAGGAGTCGTCACTGCCTGGATGTCACTGACCGGTTTCGGCGACGACGCAGCCAACCTCGAAGGCAGCGGGCAACTTCGCATTAGCCCCGCCGCCTTACTGGAACTCCCAGTCATGGTGAAGCTGCTGGGATCTTTGTCGCAGCTGAACCTGAATGTGCAAAACCTGACCGCCTTCAACTACGCGCTGGTGAACTTCAACGTTCGTGATGAAGCCTTCTGGCTCAGGCCGGTGGATCTGGTAGGAGAATCCGTCAGTTTTCGAGGCCAAGGCAGCGTGGACTTTACTGGAGCCGTCGATCTCGATTTCTATTCCCGCCCCGCGCGCACACGCGCCGCATCCATTCCGCTCATCAGCGGACTGTTTACCAACTGGTCGAAGATCGAAGTTCGAGGCACCACAGATCATCCCTATGTGAAGCCGTTGCCACTGGGCAAGGTCGACGAAAGCATGAAACAGTTTCTGCAGTTCAACCCAAACCCGAACGCACCGATCCCGATGCTGAACGTGCCGCGCTTCTTTCAAAGATCAGTCCCCACGGCACAGCAACGCCAACCACAAAACGCTGGCGGAATGCGCTAATGAACGAGGCAAAGCTTTCCCAGCCGTTTTGGCACTAGCCGTGGCTCAAAACAATCGTGGCTAGCGCCAAAACGGCTGGAGAACACGATCCACTTCAGGCGGTTGAAGTGATACCCGATGCGAAGTCATTTGCGATTCAGCCACGGCAGTGGCGGCAGACTTACAGGGGTGGGCTGTCCAGTGAAACGGCCTGAACTTCGCCCGCCGAATTGGCTGGGGGTGATTCTACCGGCCAAGCTCGCAGCTTTTTTTCGTCGATGCTTCCACCGCATTGATCAGCGCCGCTCGGACTCCGCCCAATTCCATTTCGTGCAGTGCGGCAATGGTTGTTCCGCCGGGGCTGGTCACGGCGTCTTTCAGGGCGGCGGGGTGTTCGCCGGTTTGCAGCACCATTTCCGCGGCACCGGCCAGTGTCTGAGCGGCCAAGCGGGTGGCCATATCGCGAGGAAGTCCCATTTTGACTCCCCCGTCACTCAGGGCTTCGATGATCTGAAACACATAGGCGGGACCACTGCCGGACAGTCCGGTGACTGCATCCAGCAACTTTTCCGGCACGTTTTCCACCAGGCCGACCGTTTTCAGCAGATCCGACACCAAAGCTTCATCCGCTTCGGTGGCATGCGTCCCGCGACTCACGCCACACGCACCGCGGCCAATCAGGCACGGCGTGTTCGGCATCACGCGAATCAAGCGGCAGCCCGGCGGTAACCATGACTCCAGTTTGCAAACGGTGAGCCCGGCGGCAATCGACACAACCAGCTTATCAGCCGTCAACAGGGAACGGACGTCTTCAAGCACGGATTGCATGACCTGTGGTTTGACCGACAGAAAGACCACATCCGTTTCCGCTAGGCATTCTGCCGCGGTGCTGGCCACAGTGGCTGCCTGACCAACTGTCTGCTGAAACAGAGTTCTGGACGCACTGACCGGGTCAGCACCAAAGATCTGGCTGACTGGAATCAGGTTGCGAGTGAAGCCTGCGGCCAGTGCCGTCGCCATCCGGCCTGTGCCAATAAATCCGATTTTTGCGTCTTCAATCTGCATGCTGTTTCCGGTGTGAAAGTCTTGGTTGCCACGGCCTATTTCGCGGCATCTTAGTCAGATCTCCGGTGCATTGTATGCCGCATTGCAGGCCAGCTGGTCGTTTTGGGCCGCGATTTTTTTCCAGCCGATTGTCACGGTCGGCGGCAGCAATGGTGTCCAAGTTGGCAGACAGCATCTTTCCTTTGCTCGGTCCACCGGTTAACCTCACCCGTGGGAACAGCCTCGGCCTTACAAAAGTACAGGCAAAGCACAGCCAAAACATGTCGTTCACCGCAAAACTGAACCAAATCTGCATGATATGCAGACAAATTGCGACAATTCAATCGTCTGCAGCAGTAGCACCGTGCCCTGCTGGCTGCGGAAATGATCTCAATCAGTGAGATCCTGCGCCCCGAATCGCGATGCCGAACCGGAAATTACCTGTGAGCAAAAGTCTAATGACACGACGATTCCAAACCTGCAGTGTTCTGACGCTGACGATTCTGATGGCTCAGGTTGCCTGCGCACAACAGGTGCGGTCGGTCACGATCAACGACGAAGGCGAAGCGGTCGTTGTGGAGACGGCTGTTGAGACTGAAGAGGCGGCAGCTGGCGACGAAAACAAGAAGGAGAAGCCATCCAAGGGAAGCCCTCCTGAAGGCGACAAAAAAGAAGCCGAAAACAAGGGGGACGACGAAAAAAAAGAGGGCGACGAAAAACCCCCAAAGGGTGGACCCATTCAGCGTTCCATGATGTCTGCGGATGACAAGGCGAAGCCGATTGCCGAGGAAGTCACGCAGGACGACGACCGAGTGATGTTTAACCTGAAAGGGCAACCGTGGGAAGCGGTGTTGGAGTGGCTGGCAAAGGAGTCGCAGCTGACGCTCGACTGGCAGGAACTTCCCGGTGACACCCTGAATCTGATCACCGCGCGGTCGTACTCACTGGAAGAAGCGCGCGATATTCTCAATCGCCATTTGCTAAGTCGCGGCTACACCATGCTGCTGACGGGTGAGCTACTTTCTGTTCACAAATTGTCCGAAGTCAAATCATCGTTGGTGCCCCGCGTGGAACCCGAAAAACTCGAAGGATTGCTGAACCACACACTGGTCAAGGTTTCATTCGACCTCGACTGGTTACTTGCCGACGAAGCCGTGCAGGAGCTCGCACCACTGCTTAGCAAAGCTGGCAAGATCAGCAAGATGAGTCGCACCAACCGCCTCGAAATTATGGACACCGCAGGAACGCTGAAGGACATCCACCAAATTCTGCTACAGGAACAATCCGACACGGGACAGGAGCAACTTGTCAAAACGTTCCGCTTGGAACACCGTCGAGCGAACGAAGTGCTGACGTTGCTGATGGATCTGCTGGGGATGGAACGACCAATGGGCGGCGGCGGAGGAGGAGGAGGCAGCAGCGGAAACAACATGGGTGAGGTCACCAATGTGATGCGCCAGATGACGCAACAGCTGCAGCGAATGGCCGGCAGCCAAGGTGGAGGCACCAAAGGTGGAGAGCGAGAACCAACCAAGACGCGCTTGGTTCTGAATCAACGTGAGAATATGATTCTGGCCCAAGCGATGCCCGACCAGATGGCCATTATCGAAAAAGCCATCGCTCAGATCGACGTTCCTGCAGACGCACGGCATTCTCTGCTGCAGAACATGAACAAGTTTAAGGTCTATCCATTGCAGACCGTTGACCCACAAACGCTGGTCGACTTGCTGACCGAACTGGGCGACATGGCCCCCGGCACGGTGCTGAACGTCAACAAAGACAAGAAATCGATCGTCGCATTCGCCACGATCGCCGACCACCTGACCATCACAACGCTTGTCGAAAAACTGGATCAGTCTGGTCGAGTCGTGGAAGTGATTCCGCTGCGACGTCTGGAAGCCGATTACGTGGCCGGCACAATTCGCGCGTTAATGTCGCCGCCGAAGCAGGACGAAAACAGCTCTCGCAACAGCTATTACAGCAGATATTCTTCTAACGAACCCAAAGCAGAAGAACAGGATTTTAAAGTCGAAGCCGACATCGAGAACAATCGGCTGCTGGTGTACGCCAACACGGTTGAGATGGATGAGATCATGGCGCTGCTGCAGAAACTGGGAGAAATCCCTGACCCCAATGCCGCAGATGACGGAATTCGCGTCTTTGAAATGTCGCCCAGTGATGACCCGCGTGAAGTTCTCGAACGCCTGAAACAACTCTGGCGCGGCGACAACGAACTGCAGATCGATCTTCCAGAACCCGCTGTCGAAACACCGCAACCGACGGACGAGGACGCGACGGACGACGCGGAACCCACCGCCGAATCCGTCACCGCTGTCACAAACGAAGTCCCGTCAAGACGAATGTCGGCCGCTGAATTTTTTGCGATGCTGCACAAAGAATCCTTAGAACGACAACATGCGAAAGCAAAACCAAAACCAGCCGCAGGAACTCGATGGCAGCCCGCAGAAGCAATTCTGCCGCAGTCTGCTGCAGCCCAAGAACCAACCAAAAGTCAGGCCATTCTGACGTTTGCCGAAGACGAGGAAACGCAACGCAAGCGGCCACCGGTGCGTTTTTCGCTGTCCGCTGATGGGCAATTGATTGTCACCAGCGACGACACAGAAGCCTTGCTGGAAGTCGAAGATCTGCTGAAGAGACTGGTCGAGCCTGCTCCCAACTACAAAGTCTTTGACATGAAGTACGCCACGCCGTCGTGGGTGACGCTGAATCTGAAAGACTATTTCAAAGCCGAAGAAGAAACCGAGTCATCGATGTCGTACGACCCTTGGTATGGATACCGTCCGTCAACGAAGAAAAAATCGGGCTCGCCGTCACTGGGCAGTCGACGTCAGCCAACGTTTATTTACGACAACTTTACCAGTACGATTTTGGTTCGAGACGCAGACCGCAAACAACTGCGAGTGATCGAAGATCTGATCGCGATCTACGACGTTCCGGAACCCGCCGACACGCGTTCGATGCGAGTCACAAAGATCTTTAAGCTCAAGAATTCCAAAGCCGATACGGTGGCTCAGGCTGTGAAGGATGTGTTCCGAGATTTACTGAGTGCCAATGATAAAGCACTGGAAAAGAAGGACGGCGAAAAGCAGCAAACGCGGAGCTATTCTTACTTCGGCGGTGGCGATGACACGGGCGATGAAGAAACACCAATTCGATTCAAAGGCCTGTTGTCGATCGGCATGGACACAACGTCCGACACGCTGGTGGTGTCGTCCACCGCGTCGCTGATGGACACGGTCAGTGATCTGATCGAAGAGCTCGACAAAGCGGCCGAACAAACGTCGCTCCTGCACGTCGTCAAAGTTGATCCCACTGTTGACATCAGCCTGATTCAGGAACGGCTCAGCAAGGCGCTGGGAGTCACAGCCAACAGGAACGGCCCTGACGGAAAAGACAAAAACAATGGGCCTCAACAGCCAAACGAAAACGGTAACCGACGTAACGGAGAATAGACGCCGTAATCGGACAGGAAACGAATCGGCCAATATCGGCTGAAATTCCAGCCTTGCTGAGTGCTCCGCAATCAACGATCATTCGCAGCAACGGACACTGTGAATCAGCATTGTCGCTGCAGCTGGACACTCGGAACGAAAAAATCGCACGGATGCGACGCCCTTCTGACAATCTGATGCAACGCTTGGTCTCGCTGAACTTGGCGACGGAGCAGGAGGTTGCAGCGTGTGAATCGTCGGTCAAACGGCTGTGCCAAAATCTGCCCGAGTTCGATTCTGTGTGGGTGGATGCACTTGTCCAGCGTAGAGTGCTTTCTCCGTGGCAGGCCGATGTTCTGAGTTCCTCCAAGCCGGAACGGCTGCGAGTTGGTGAGTATTGCAAAACGGATCAAATCAGTGCGAACACATTTCATGCGGTGTCCGTCGAAAATTCACGACAAGTCGTGCTGCACGCCGTGCCATCGCAGTCTCATGCCACTCACTTGCAGCGCCAGATACAGGCTCTGAAAGATGGCCCATCCACGGCACCAGCGTCCTTAGAGTATCCTCGGCAATTTCTAACGCCCGGTGAAGCGGACGCGGCAACGTCACCAGTGGCTGGCCATATTGCGTGCCGGTTCGTGGCGGGCTGGACGGCAGAAGATCTGATCATCCGTGGTGGTCGGATTCCATGGCCCGCAGTTGCGGAGATTGGTCGGCAGGCGTTAGAAGCCCTGCGTTGGTTGGAAGATCAAAAATTGGTCCACGGCAATGTCAATCTGCAGAACTTGCGGCTACGCCCCAATGGCCAAGCTGTGCTGGTTTCTGCACTGCTGAATTCTGTGGCCGCGAATGGTGTTTCGTTAACAGCCAATCTGCGATTAAAAGACGTGGCGGCGGTTGCTCCGGAATGCGTCGGATCAGGCATCGCAGCCAGCCCCCGCAGCGATCTGTATTCCCTCGGCTGCGTTCTGTGGCAACTGCTGACGGCTCGCCCGCCATTTCTGTCGGCCGACCCGGTTACGAAGGTGTTGAAGTCGCAGGAAACAGACATCGAAGATGTCAGACAGATTGTACCGGACTGTCCGGACTGGTTGTCGCGGCAACTGCAAAGTCTGACGCGGCGCAGCCCTGAACTCAGGCCAGCGTCATGCGCCGACGCTCATCGACAATGGGAACAGCATGCTTCCGCTGGGGTTTCGCAAACTCGACGACTGCTGAAACGCCTTCCCGATGGTTCGCGATCCGTGGTCGGTCAACGTCATCGTGCTTCGATAGGATCGAGTTCCGGAACCACTGTCGTCACCGTCGCGGCGATGATCGGGCTGTTCGCGTTCCTCGGTTTCCAACGAGGATTGATACCGGCTCCGCTGAATCTTGCCAGGACAGGTGCAGTCAATCAGCATCCTGTTGCGGCCCCAGCTACCGCGACCAGTGTGGCATCGGCTCATGCGTCTGTTGCGGTTGCCGGTGTCGATGTCGGTCAAGAAACCGCTGGTCCGCGAACGCTGCCTCAGCCGGATGCTGCTGGCGTTGTCGTGCTGGAATCTGGTCAGGCTTACGTTGCGTCTGACTTGGAATACGCCGGAGTCATGCACATCGAAACCACAGCGGCTGACGTCGCGATTGTGCAACGTGGCGCGCAGCAGACATGGCGGATTTCTGCCGATCAGATTGTGATGCGAAACATCGAGGTTCGTTCTGTGCCCGCAGATGGCAAACCAGTGGCGGCTTCGAGTCCGCAGACGGCCGTGCAGTGTACGTGCGACGTTCTGGCCTTGGATAAATGCCGAATTGATTCTGGTCGTGGGGCAAATCGAGATCGCGGGATTTACTGGACGCCTGGTGCAGGCTTGGCCTCTGTCGTTTCCATTTCGAACAGCGTGTTTCAGGGCAGCGGCTACGGGATTTGGATGTCACAGCCTCCGCAGCGTTGTGACCTGAAAAACCTGCTCGTCAGAACCAACCGCAGCGCATTGCGGTTCGATGTGCAGGGGGCCAGTCGAGCCTTAGTGGAATTGAGCGCGACCGGCATCACGCAGACAGGCGGAATTAGCTTTGTGGATGCAGTGGTTTTCGACTCATCACTGCCCCAGTTACAGGTGCGGTTGACCTGCGGCGAATCCGTGCTGGCGGTGACAACAGGCTTGGTGCAGATTGCTGGTCCAGAATCTTGGCCACTGGAACGAGTCGAAGTGGAATGCCTGCTGCCGGAACGTGGCAACCCCACGATTGTGCCGCCCGGAGTCCGCACGGCCATCGGCTTCGATGCCGGCCTGAACAGCGTGGTTGCTTTGCCCGAGTCGCAGATTCGAGCGGAAGCGTTGTTGATCGCCAATCCGATTTTTCGCGGAAATCACGCTCAGTCTGCGGCCCAATCCCGGCTCCAATCTCGGCTCCAAACGGCGGACTCCGCTTTCGAGCTCTTGGACTACGAAGGGCCGAAGTTAAGCCAGAAGTTGCCGGGTGTGGACCTCAGTCAGCTGGCGACGACGCTGCAACAGGCTCAAGCGTCTGCAGCGGTGCACGCAAATTGAATCTCCGCGCCGCAGGGCGGAATGTTGACTAGATCTGCCAGCGCATAAAGTGGCGGTTGGATTGTCGCTCGGTGGTCTCCACCGTGAATTACGAATCACGGTGGGGACCACCGTGCCCGGAAATATTCCACGATCTGATGCTAAGCTGAGGCCGTCTTTCCGCAGAATCGATACTGTTGCCAGATTCATCGCAGCCATCATAACAGGCAGCTTAACCCGACGGATTTTCCCGCCCTGCGCTGCTTAACCGGGACGAATGTTGCGAGAACGCAGCGCGCAGCGTGGAGTTCCGCCAGCCACCAAGGTTGATGTTTCCGAAATGCAACAGGCTCCGTTGACCAGACTCACCGCACCGGAAGGTTCGCTGGCGTGAAGATTGAAATTCTCAGAGACGTTCGGCAAATGGTGATCTATGTTTTCGCTAGATCCCGAACTTAGGTTGATCTGATTTTCTTTTCTTCAACGAACGACCGGTCCTTCAGTCATGAAGCTCCTGAATCAACAAATACAAGGCAGTCGCCGCAAGGGAACAACAATCCTTGAGGTGTACTTTATGCTGCTGTGGTTGTTCCCGATTGGAATTGCCACGGTTGAATTCGGCCATGTATTCATGACGATTCATACCATCAACGCCGCAGCACGCAATGCGGCTCGTGCCGGAGTACCCGACGGAGCCACGACCACTGCTGTTGACGCGATGGCCAAGCTGATTATGGGCAAGGCGATCAACGCGGACGCCGCGAACCTAAAAGTCTTGGTCAAGAACGGCAGTCAGTTTGATGATCCGACGTTCGATCCAGCATCGCTGACAGACTATGAATCGTTGCCGGACGCTGATTTGGCAACGCTGCCGTCGCACACTCTGTTCATTGTTCGCGTGCAGGTGCCCTACAGAGAAGTCGGCATTTTGGGTTCTTGGTGGCTGCAGGACGTGAATCTGTACGGCCAGGCCGTGATGCGCAAGGAATAGAAACGCTATGAGACTTCAAAGAAAAATCACGACTGAGACAACGCAATCGCGCCGCGGAACGGCGGCGATGGAAGCCGCAATCTGCTTGCCCGTATTGGTCATGCTGATTATGGGCACAATCGAACTCGGCATGGCACTGCGAGTCAAAACAGTGCTGCAGTCTGCGGTTCGTGAATCCGGACGGCTGGCGAACATCGACTACAAAGACCTCATTCAAGACGGTGATACGCCCAATGCGAAAATTGAACGTGACATCCGCAACTTTATGACGGCTTCTGGATTTCCAGGCGATAAATTGAATTTTCAACTGGTCCACGCCAGTGCTCCGATAGCGGGCGGGACAGCTCAAGCATTCGATCTTGCGGATCCAGCGAATGAGTTACAGCTGTTCCGGATCGTAGTCTCCATTCCGTTCGCCGAAGTGGGATACATGACTGGGCGTTGGATTCCGACGCCAGATATTTCCGCAGATTTGGCGATGCGGGCGGGGCCAGCGGGCGGGCTGTCGGAATAGCTGTGCCAGATTGAAAATGCGTTCTTAACAAAGTACTTCGCCACCACAAGCGGCGACAAAAGAACAGACAACACACATCCGGATCTTATCTACCTGGGGGGGGAAACTATGAAAAGATCATTTTTACATAACGCTGTGTCGCGTTTAAAATATCGCAGCCGAAAAGGCGTCTTTCTTGTGCTGGGAGTGCTCGGCATGATTGCGATTCTGGCGTTCGTCGGCCTATCGGTCGACTTGGGCTACATTACTGTGACGAAGACGCAAATGCAGGGAACCGCAGATGCGGCAGCCTTGGCGGCGGCTCAAGAAATCGCCGTTGGTATTCAGCAGGCGGGCGAAGATGGCATTACCGATCTGGCTGGTATTCAGGCGGCGGCGGCCGTTGCCGCCCGCAATATGGCGAATGCGATTGTGGAAGCCAATGGTCTGTATATCGATCCAGCGATCGACGTGCAGCTTGGAAATCGGCTACTGGCTGAAGACGGCATTTCGTATGTCGAAACGTGGGGGTCGATTCCGTACAACATGGTGAAAGTCAGCATTCGCAAGGACAATGCAGACCCCACCAAACCGGACGCTCGGCTTCCGTTGTTCTTTCCTGGATTCACGGGCAAGTCGCCTCACAAGCGTTCTCAGGATCTGGCAACCACCGCGACGGCCTTCATCGAATCTCGCGATATCGTGGCCGTTCTCGACTACTCGGGGTCCATGGCATTCGACAGTCTGTATCGTTCCTCGACGGTGAGCCGCATGGGAGCGAATGCTATCTCTGACAACCTTGATGACGTGTGGGACGCACTTTCGGATTCCGAAGTGGAATTCAGCGATGACGCGGGAACGTTAAAATTCCCGTCGACCGGATTCGGCCAGATCAATTCGTACTTCGGAACCTACAACCGCAGCAACAATTCAGAGACTGTGTTTAACGCTCTGCAACTGGGAGGCGCTCCGGGAACAACGACCTACTTCTACGAAAGTTGGACGTGGACGACCGGATACGGCGACGGAGCTCATTACTTCATCATCACCGGTGGGAAGCGATGGGAAAAATATCTGACCGGCCCGTATTCGAATGGTGTTTGGAACGTCAACTCGAACTGGTCTGGCGGCTGGTCTAACCCAGCGGATTCAGCTGCACCGGGCTATCACGATCCGATTACAACGGGCGCAGCCTACTTGCCATTCCCACAGGAAGCCAAGGGCAGTGACGGGATGCGAAAAGGCAAGATGTCGGAGTCGGAAAGTAAAAGCCAATGGAAAGACTATATCTCGTACGTGATCAGCGATGGTGAAATTAACCGCGGTGGATTGCGGAAGCGTTATGGTTACCGATCTTTGGTTCACTATTTGGTTGACAACAAAGCGGCCAACCATCTGTCGGAAGATTTGTGGCGAGCTCCTATCTACCCTCATCACGCGATGAAGCAGGGAGTGACAAAGCTGGCGACGTTCTTGGATAACCTTGGCTACGGCGATCATCTGGGGTTAGTCACCTATGCCACCACGGCGAGAGTGGAAACGGGGCTGTGGGACGACGGTGCCGACGAAACCGTCGATCTGGGCACCGAACATCTCACCAGCAACGTGATGGACATCAACACAATTCAGCGCCACAAGCAACCGGCTCACTACAACCCTTCCACGGGTATCGGCTACGGTGTTTCGGACGCTGTGGGACTGCTGGATGCTCAGGGACGATATGGTGCTCAAAAGGCCATTCTGTTGATGACAGACGGGCAATCGAATCAGCATCCAAGCGGGTTCGGGACAAACTCATTGCCAGCAGACTGGGATTGGGATGAGATTACCGACTTCGATGGTGACGGAGAAGCAGATGTTGTCATCGACAGCAGCTACACCGGTGGCGGTAACGGCGACGGAAACTGGAGAGCCGCTTTGCACTCTTTCTTCGAAGCCAAAAAAGCTCGTGACGCGGGGTATATTATGCATACGATCTCAATGGGAGACGGAGCTGACACCACCTTGATGAGTGCCATCGCTCAGATGTCTGGTGGCGAGTATGTTCACATCGCGTCTGGAGCGTCCAACGCAGACATGGAAGCTGAGCTAGAAACAGCCTTCGCAATTCTGGCAGGACAGGTTCCTCCATCACGACTGGTGATTGACGACGAATAAGTTCTGACTGCTTCAGAGACTGAAACAGACCGAAGGTCGTCGCGTAACTTACGCGGCGACTTTTTTTTGTGAATTGATCGGCAAGACTGCTTGGCATTGATCAAGCAGTATCGCCGAAAAATCGTCACCACCGAATCAGGCTGCCGCGTTGACTCGAAAAGACGACAATTGATGCCTAGGACAGTAAATTTTACGTCGTGCAAAGTCCCGCAGCGTACATTTTCTGAAGTCAGCCAAGTAAACAAACAGAGGATTCGGATATGATCGCAACGGCACCCAAAATCGCTAATAGTTCCAAGGCTTTGCACAGTCAGCTTGAGAAAATCAAAGTCGACACTGGCCAGCGTTGTACAGCGGAAGTGTCCCGCCGTTTTCTGTTGTCAGCATTATCGGCCAGCAGCAAACCAGCCGTGTCTGGTGGGCCGACCGACCAAGATATCGAATGCCTGCGACAAGCGACATTTAAGCACCGCCTAGAAACAGGTTCTGACCGAGCCAGCGGAACGGACTTGTTGCGGACTTTAGAAAAACTGGGCTACGTTTAGGCCACAGCCACTGCCCCAAAAGTAGCTCGGTGGTCCCCACCGTGATTCACAGAAGTTCACGGCGGAGACCGCCGTGCGACAGTTTCGGCACGTTCCCTAAAATCAATCGACTCAGGCACGCATCTGCGTGAATCTGGCGCTACGAGCGTTTTTTTTGATTCAGCTTTTCGATGTATCGGGCTGCGAGTGCCGTCCAACCTGTCTGATGGTTGGCTCCGAGCCCCTTGCCGGTTTCGCCGTGGAAATATTCGTAAAACAGCACCAGATCTTTCCAGTTCGGATCGCTGCGAAACAGCTCATCGTCACCGTGACATGGTCGCAATCCGTCCTTGTCGCTGACGAATAACTTCACCTGTCGCCGCATCAGTTCGTCCGCGACTTCAGACAGGTTCATCAGGTTCCCGGAACCCGTGGGGCACTCAACCTTCAGTGAGTCTCCGTAGAATCGATGGTATCGTTCCAACGCTTCCACCAGCAAATAGTTCATCGGAAACCAAATCGGCCCTCGCCAATTCGAATTTCCGCCGAACATCCAAGAATCCGATTCTCCGGGGTTATAAGACACGCTGTGTTCTTGGCCGCCGGTGTACAGGACGAACGGTTGCTTTTCGTGAATCTTGGACAGTGATCGAATTCCGTACGGCGACAAGAATTCGTTCTCGTCCAGCAGATATGCCAAAATCCTGAGCAGCCGTTCTTTCGACGGCATCGCCAGCAATCGAGAACCACCAGGCTCATCACCTTCGTCGCAGTCGCGCTCCATGTACGTCACATGCCTCAGCTGCTTCTCACGATTCTTGACGAACCAATTGGCCCGCTTGAGAAATCCGGGCAGCCGATCGATCACGCTGTCGTCCATCATCGTGACGGTGAACAACGGAATGATGCCAACGATGGAACGCACTCGCAAAGGAATCGCGTGGCCCTTGTCATAGATGTGGTCGTAGTAGAACCCGTCTTCTTCGTTCCATAAACCGTTCGTGCCGCCGGAATTCATGGCGTCAGCGATCTCGATATAGTGTTCAAAAAACTTGCTGGCCATATCGGAATAAGCGGGATTTGTGGCCGCCAGTTCCAGCGAGATCGTGAGCATTGTGGCGCAGAAAAAACCCATCCAGGCAGTCCCGTCCGCCTGATGCAAATGACCGCCGGTGGGTAGCGGTTTCGAACGGTCGAAGACTCCAATATTGTCCAGTCCCAGAAATCCGCCAGAAAAAACGTGCTTGCCCAACACGTCTTTACGGTTCACCCACCACGTGAAGTTCAGCAGCAATTTCTGGAATGTTCGCGTCAAGAATTCACGATCGCGGCGGCCTTGAATTTCTCCCGTGCGTTTGTAGACGTGCCAGCAGGCCCAAGCGTGAACCGGCGGATTCACATCGCTGAAATTCCATTCGTAAGCGGGAATCTGCCCGTTCGGGTGCATATACCATTCGCGTAGAAACAGGTTCAGCTGGTCCTTCGCGTATTCTGTGTCGATGTGCCCCATCGGAATCATGTGGAACGCGGAGTCCCAAGCGGCGTACCACGGATATTCCCATTTGTCCGGCATCGAAATAATGTCGCGATTGTGCAGATGTGGCCAATCGCCGTTACGCATTTGCTTGCGATACGCAGGCTGCGGCGGCATCGACGAATCGCCACGCAGCCATTCGTACACCGAGTAGTGATAGAACTGCTTTGTCCATAACAGTCCCGCGTAGGCCTGTCGCATGGTCTGTTCTTCTTCGACCGGTAGTCCTGCCGGAATCTTTTGAGCGTAAAATGCGTTGGCTTCTGCGATTCGTTCGTTGATTGTAAAGTCGAACGATTCGTCGAACAGTTGAGCGGTTGGTTCGTCGTCACTCCACAGTCGAAGTTTCAAAACGGCCGATCCGCCGGCTGGAATCTTCATCGCATAGTGCGCGGCTGTTTTCGTGCCCTTGCGTTTCGGGTTCACGGCCCGCTTTTTGTTTTCCACCACGTACTCATGAAACGCGCCTTTGGAATAGGTGCTGGCTTTTGATGCATCAGCCAGATATCTGGGATGCGAATCGTTTTCTGTAAACAACCATTCCGGCTTTGCTCCCGTGGAAGAAACGTCGCCCGCAAAATGGAACGTGCCTAGAGTGCTGTGTTCGGCTGAGACATAGCCGGCGGCATTCAGCGCGAGGCTGGGCTTGACATAGGTGTCTTCGTCCTGAATTCCCCACGACCATTCGTTGCGAAACCAAGCCGTGGGCAGAACGTGCAACGGCGCTTCTTCTGGACCGCGATTGTGAATCGTGATCTTGATCAGAATATGATTGGCCGACTTTTTGGCATACTCCACACCGACATCAAAGTATTCGCTGTTGTTGAAAATGCCGGTGTCGACCAGTTCGTATTCTGGAGCCAGCAAGCCGCGTTGGCGATTGGTCAACGCCAGATCATCGTATGGGAATTCTGTCTGCGGGTATTTATACAGCCCCTTCATGTAGGAATGCGTGGGCGTGGAGTCGAGATAGAAGTAGGCTTCCTTAACGTCTTCACCGTGATTTCCTTCGGTGCCTCCCACGCCATACAGCCGCTCTTTCAGAATCGGGTCTTTCCCGTTCCACAGTGCCAGCGCAAAGCACAGCCGGCACTGGCGGTCGGTAATGCCCAGCAGCCCGTCTTCGCCCCAACGATAGGCTCGCGCGCGAGCGTCGTCATGGCGGAAATAATCCCACGGTTGGCTGTTCTGTGAATAGTCTTCTCGAACCGTGCCCCACTGTCGTTCCGACACATAAGGGCCCCAACGTTTCCAGTCTTCACCGGGGTCGCGACGGGCTTCGCGTTCGAGTCGAAGGCGTTCTGCGTGCTTAACGTAATGAGATGCCATGAAGCTGCGTGAATTCTGCTGAAGAAAGTGGTGCCTCACTGTGGGTTGAGACAAGTGCGGGGATTGTAGAAGCGCCGACCACGAGGCGAAAGACAGTCAAGCAGTTTGCGGAAAACAGGAGACGTTCACGGGCTGCGGAACGTTCAAATCTGTCGTATCAACTCGCACTCAACGATCCACGCTGCTGAGTCGCCAGCGCGCATCGCGAAGCCTACCGGGTCACATAAGCTCAGCGAGAAGCTCAAATTCTTGAACGGCGTTCGCTGTGCCGGAGCAATCTCTGTCGTCACATTGACGATGTTTGTGTCGAAGATATGACAGAAGCTGCCGCAATCCGACAGTAAGTTTTACAACCGCTTTGGCCGCAGGGTCGACCATGCTTACCAGCCTTGGTGGTTTGTGGGCGAAAACGAGGCGTCTTGGTGCAAATGCTCACATGGACTCAAGTTTGGCACAAGGCCTGCTTTTAAATGTTGTCATCGAAAGCAACCTGCGGCATCTTCGCTGCAGGTAATGAATGCAACCTACCATTCCTGAAGGACAAATGATGAACCCGTTGACAACCGCGACCGTGTTTTGCATCGCGTCTCTGATCGCCACCACAAACGCTTCTGCTCAACAATGCACGAACGGCCAATGCCGCCTGCACGCTCAACCCGCACCTTCCATCACAAACCTGTTCCGACTGCCCAGCCTGCTGCCACGTCTGCTGCCAAGTCTGCTGCCAAGTCTGCTGCCAAGTCGAACTCCCGCTTACACCAGCTACACCACCAACCGCGGTCTGAAATCGAACTCCGCCTGTGCTGATGGTCGCTGCGGTGTGAACTCCGTCTGCCGAGATTGTCAATGCGGCAACAGCGGTCAGAACTGCAACTGCGGCCCAGACTGTCGACCTCACAATGGTGCAATCAACCGACCCGCCTTCCCCGCTCCACCGTCTTGGGGAACTGTCCCAGCTCAGGTCGACTACCGTGATTCCGCCGTGCAGACACCGCGCCCAACGTCTGAAACCTATCGGCCTGTGAGCTACAGTCGCGTGGTCGAATGGGAGAGTGACATTCGAGCGGCCGCTGAACGCAGTCGAGCATCCGGGCAACCGATGCTGATTCAGGTGTCAGCCAGTTGGTGTGGATACTGTCAGCAGATGAAAAAAGAAACGTACACGAATCAAGGCCTGATCAGTGGCATCAATCGCGACTTCATTGCCGTCATGGTCGATGCCGACAGCAATCGTGAATTGGTTGAAAAACTGAGTGTCAAATCACTGCCGACAACACTGGTTGTGCTGCCCAACCTAGAGGTGGTCGAACGCCTCGAAGGCTTTCAAAGTGCGGCCCAGCTGCAGAACGCGTTAGGCAAACATCTGCAGCGAGCTCAGCTGGATCGAGATGCCACAGTCGCTCGCCGATTGTAGGTCTATTTGCTTAATCTTCCTAAAGAACAGGTCACTTGATCCGGATTTTGGCGTCTGACTGGAAATTTCCTCGTCCGGAGCTAAAGATAAATGATTCCCTGCCGAAATCAGATGAAAACTGATCGGCAACGTGCTAAAGTTTGATTCTCGCCTTCCCGCCCACCACCCACCTTTCCGCGATTTGCGATGCCTGCATCCAGTCACCAGACGCTGTTGATCGGTTTTTTTCTGCTGAGCACCTATGCTCAGGCGGAACCGACGGTCGACTTCGAAAACGACTTGCAACCGATCTTCACCAAGTTTGGCTGCACGTCGGGGCCGTGTCATGGCAAGGCTCGCGGTCAAGGCGGCTTCCAGTTATCGCTGTTGGGCTTTGATCATGATTTCGATTACGACGCCATCACCAAAGAAGGTCGTGGGCGACGAGTCTTTGTGGCGGCCCCCGACCGAAGTCTGATCCTGTCAAAGCCCACAGGCATGGTGCCTCATGGCGGTGGCGCGCGACTGTCTGCGGATGGTCCGGAATACGCCGCCATCCGAAAGTGGATTCAAGAAGGAATGCCTCGGCGAATCGCCGGGGCTCCTCGACTGCAGCGTCTAACAGCAGCACCAGACAGCATTGTGATGTCCAACGGCAGTACAACGCCACTGATGATCACCGCACATTTCAACGACGGCACCACGCGCGATGTGACACGATTATCAGCGTTTCAATCGAACGAATCTCCCATCGCCGAAGTCGATTCAGACGGCCTCGTGACCGCCGGAACCATCTCCGGCGACGCCGCCATCATGGCTCGGTTCATGGACCAAATCACAGTCTGTGAAGTCACCATACCGCGTGCAGAACCCGTCGCGGCAGAACTGTATGCAGGCCTGCCTCGGCTGAACTTCATCGACGACCTTGTGTGGCAGAAGCTGGAACGACTGCATATCACACCGTCAAAAATCTGCAGCGATCATGCGTTTCTCAGACGCGCCACCACCGACATCTGCGGACGCATTCCGCGCCCGGAAGAAGTGACGGAATTCCTCGCAGATTCAGCACCCGATAAACGAGCGGCCGTGGTCGACCGCTTGCTGCTGGAACCGGAATTTGCTGACTTTTGGGCTAACAAATGGATGGACCTGCTGCGGCCGAATCCGTACCGCGTGGGTATTAAAGCGGTCATGAACTACGACCATTGGATTCGAGAACGTTTCCAACAACGAATGCCATGGGACCAGTTCGTGCGCGAACTGGTGACCGCCAAAGGCAGCACGTTTCGTAACGGAGCCGTCACGTTGTATCGCGATCGCCGGACGCCCGATGAAGTCGGAACGTTGATCAGCCAATTGTTTGTTGGCGTGCGATTGGAATGTGCGAAGTGTCATCACCATCCCTTCGAAAAGTGGGGGCAGGACGACTTCTATAGCTTTGCCGCCTATTTTGCAAAAATCGCCCGCAAGGGCACAGGCGTGTCGCCACCGATTTCGGGGTCGGAAGAGTTCTTCTATGCCGGCGACAAAGGGAGTGTCAAGCATCCCGTCACCGACAAAGAACTGCCGCCGCGGCCTTTGTGGGGCGAAGCGAAGTTGTCAGAAGACATCATCGATCCGCGTGATGCGTTGGCGGAGTGGATGACGTCGCCAGACAACGCTCAGTTCGCTCAAGTGATGGCCAACCGAGTTTGGGCCGACATGATGGGTCGCGGACTGGTCGAACCCGTCGACGATTTCCGCGCCACGAATCCGGCCACCAACCAGCCACTGTTGGATGCGCTGGGCGTTCATTTTCGAGACACAGGATTTTCACTAACGGAACTCGTTCGAGCCGTCGCGAATTCGCACGTTTATCAGTTGAGTTCCACGCCGAATTCAGACAACGTGGCGGACACACGAAATTATTCGCGACATTACCGCCATCGATTGCGAGCGGAAGTTTTGGCCGACGCCTTCGGCCAGATTGCGGGAGTCGCTCAATCATATGACGCCATGCCCAAGGGCACACAAGCCAAGCAGATCTGGACGCATCGCACCACCTCGCTGTTTTTGGATACGTTTGGGCGACCCGATCCCAATCAAGACCCGCCCTGCGAACGCACCACGGATTCCACGGTGGTGCAAAGCTTGCACCTGATGAATTCCGAACAGATGCATGCGGACGTAATTAACGGGACTGGCAACGCCGCAAAACTGGCGGAATCGACCAAAGAGCCGACCGAAGTCGCTGCAGCACTCTACCATTTAGTGTTCGGACGCAGTCCGGACAAAATCGAAACCGAACTTGTCGTGGAACTGTTAACTGCGGAATCCGCCAACCGCAAACAGGTCATTGAAGACCTGATGTGGGCGATGCTGAATTCCGCAGAATTCGTTTTTCAGGATTAGACCGATGACTCAACGAAAAAATTGCCAAGGCACTTCACGGCGCGACTGTCTGCAGTACGGTCTCGGCGGCCTGTTAGGGGCAGGGCTCGTGGATAGCCTGCGCGTGCTTGGTGAGTCTGCCAAGCACGTCAGCGGACCGGTTGCGAAAGCCAAACGCTGCATTCTGATTTGGATGGACGGCGGACCATCGCACTTCGAAACTTTCGACCCCAAGCCAGATGCTCCGGCGGAATTCCGGGGCGAATTCAGCCATACGAAAACGTCAGTCCCCGGCACGCTGTTTTCCGAACACATGGTCAAACTGGCGGCGAGCCTAGACGACTATGCGATGATTCGATCCATCCGCCACAATCAGGGAAACCATGGTGCCGGCAATCATTATATGATGACCGGCGCTCCCCCGCGAATTCCCGTGGGCTGTGGTGCATTCGTCAGCTTTCACCCCAGCCTCGGATCTGTCGTTGCCAAAGAACTTGGCAAAGATAATGGACTGCCGCCGTATTTTAGCATGCCCCGGATGTCGCGTTCGGGCGGTCCCAATTTTCTGGGTGCTCGCTACGCTCCATTTGTGGTGGCCGACGACCCCAATCGCGATAAATTCAAAGTACGGGATGTGGCGTTGCCTAAAGATTTGGCGACCGACCGTTTCGACAGCCGCACAGATCTGCGTTCGAAAATCGATCGCATGGTGCGCTTTAACGACGAAGCCGCCGCTGACCCCGTGGTCGCGTTCGACGAATATTTCGAACAGGGCTACAACCTCGTCACCTCGGTGAAAGCGCAGGCGGCATTCGATATCGAACAGGAACCAGCGGAAGTTCGCGACAGCTATGGTCGAAACCCAATGGGACAGCGTTGCCTGCTGGCTAGACGGTTGGTCGAAGCTGGTGTTCCCTTCGTGACCGTGTATGACGGCGGGTGGGATCATCACAGCGATATCTTCGGTGCCTTACGGAAGCGTTTGCCAAGCTGGGATAATTCCGTGGCAGCGCTGATTCAAGACCTCAAGGAACGCGGCATGCTGGACACCACGCTGGTTGTTGCCCTTGGTGAATTTGGCCGGACGCCCAAAATTTCAACGTTAAGCGGTCGGGACAAGCCGGGCCGAGATCATTGGGCCAACGCGATGTCGGTTTTGATGGCGGGCGGAGGGACTCCAGGCGGAGCCGTGGTCGGGGCCACCGACCGCAAAGGTTATTCGGCCGTCGATCGCGTGCTTTCGCCAGAAAATTTCGTCTCCACGATCTACCACAAGCTGGGGATCGATCCCGGACGGATTCTGTACACGCCTCAAGGGCGTCCCACACATCTGGTCAGTGATTCCACGCCAATCCGAGAGCTCGTGTGATGCGGCGGTGTCTCGTTCGTTCCCCCCGATTGCACGCGATCGGTCTGATCGTGTGCCAGTTTTTATTCGTGAGCGTTCCGTCCAATTTGCTGGCCGCCGATCCGCCGAAGATTGAGCGTTTGTATCCGCCCGGCGGGCAACGTGGCACAGTTGTCGAAAGCAAACTGACCGGCACTGCGGGCGACGGTACTCCGCAGGTCTGGACCAGTCGCGGCCAGTTGTCGTTCGATTTTTCAGAGAAGAATGACTCGGTCACTGTCACCATTCCGCAGGACGCAGTGCCGGGACTTCACTGGTTGCGGTTTTATAACCAGCATGGCGCGACGGAGCCACGGCCGTTTTTTGTGGGTGTCATCGGCGAAGCTAGCGAACAGGAACCGAACAATCAGCTCAGCGAATCAAAGCCGCTAACAACGGTCGATCAATCGCCATTGCCGTTGCCGCTAACCATCAATGGTGTGCTGGAGAAGTCAGAAGACGCTGACATGTTTGCCGTACCAATGACCGCCGGACAAACGCTGGTGGCGTCTGTGGAAGCGAATGATCAACTCGGTTCGCCCATGGACTCCGTCTTGCAACTGTTGGATGATCGAGGCACAACGATCGCTCAAAACGATGATGACCGCGGTCTCGATTCGCAGATCGTCCACACAGCGACTAGCGACGGCACGTACCACCTGCGACTGTTCGCTTTTCCGGCGGCTCCCAACAGCACCATCAAACTGTCTGCCGCCGCGAACTATGTTTATCGACTGACCATCACCACCGGCCCTTTTGTCGACAGCATCGTGCCGGCGGTCGTCAACGTGCAGGATAGCGGGGATGTGGTTGTGCGAGGCTGGAATATCACCGAAGCGGCAGCCACCATTGAAGATCGTTCGCAGCAAAACTTGGTCATCGTCGCGAAGGATGCAGCGTTGGCAAAAACGGTGATCGCCGTGCCGCACAGCAGTCTTGTAGAAACACCCGATCAGCCGCAAGCGTTGGCCGTACCGTCTTCCTTAACAGGAGTCATCTCCGACCGAGCCGAAGCAGACGTGTACACCTTTTCAGGAACACAAAAACAAAAATTGACGGTCACAACAGCAGCGCGGGCGTTGCATTCGCACTTGGACCCGGTGGTCACGGTCGCGTCGGCGGACGGGAAAGTGATCAAGGAATCGGATGATCGCAGCAAGACAGATTTGGACGCCGAAGCAGCCTTCACCATTCCAGCCGATGGTGAATATCGAGTGACCATCGCCGATCGGTTTGGCTCCGGCGGCGCACGATATTTCTATGCACTGACCATCTCAGAAACAAAGCCAGACTTCTCCGCAACATTGAAGGCGAATCACGTTGTGCTGCTGGCGGATGGCAAACCGGTAGAAATACCGGTGACGATCAATCGATTGCATGGATTCACTGACACGGTGGAATTCACAGTGCAAGGCCTGCCCAACGGCGTGGTTTGCGAACCGGTTTTGTCGGAAGACAAGAATGATTCGAAAAAGAGCGTCACGCTGAAGCTGGTCAGGAGTGAAGCAGCAGGCGACGAGGCGGCAGCCGCTTTTTCCGGCAACATCCAGATCACAGGTCGAGCTCAGCAGTCGAACGAATCACGTTTCGCGGAATCATCGATTCAAAATTCGACGCAGCTGACGGCCGATCTCTGGTTGACTGTTGTTGAGCCCCAGCCGGCACCGCCATCAGGATCATCAACTGATCCTTAGCCTAGGCTGTTAAAATTCAATGGCCCGCTTGATTGTGTAGGGTGGGTCAAGGAGCCACAGCGACGCCGACCCACCACACGTAGACGCCCCGGATCGACAAAGAAAATGGTGGGTCCATATGGCGATCGCCATTCGACACACCCGACCTCTTTTTCGCCGACCCCAGTGATGAAGCGGGCCATTGTTGAAATTTGGCTGGCAGATCTTTCGAAAGCTTTTGTTCCCGTGTGAACCCGGCAGAGTGGTGAGTCTTCGGGCCAACGGCCCATCCGCTTGCTGAGCCCAGCCCAAGGCTGGGCGAGGTCAATTATCGGGGCTTTGCCCCTGATTGCAGGCCGCTGGGGCGATTCCGTCACTCAGCCGAAGCTATTTTTTCGTCTTCTTGGCTTTGTGTTTCACGGATTTCTTTTCCGCCTTCTTCTTTTTGCCCGCCGGCTGTTCGGCAGCGCTGTCCTTACCAAAGATATTGTCCCAGCCGTTCACGAATTTTTTCGAAGTGCCGGTATGAACTGTGTAGCCTGTCATTGCGAGTTTCCGTGAACGAGTTGTGAAACGTTGGCTCGAAGCCCCTATACTCATGAAGCGATCGATGCGGGAATATTGTAACCGATTTGAACGTGTGGTTCTGCCATCAAAAGTTATCAATTCGCGACGATGAAAATATCCTGACTCCAACAGATCCTGTGTGCAGTCAGATTCACTGGGAGTGCTGGCAGATCAAACATGGCAAAATCCAGTTCAGCCACCCGGTCCTGGTCATGTTGATGAGATTTTGCATCCCGTTTTTTAATCCCTGCACTTTAGGCGATCAAGTGGCGAGTGTAACGAGTGACTCGACGAGTGATCGTAATTGACTGCTGTCGGGGGTCTCCGGCAGAAAGGTGCGAAATCGTTTTTGAAGCATTTCGCGGGCGAATGTGCGACGTCGGTCGGCGTGAGACGGTCGTCTGTCAGGATTGTCCCGAGGGCGATCACCGCGATCCGTCAGTTCGGTCTGGCAGGCCTCCCATGATGACAGTTCGACCAGCGTGTCCAGCCAGCCGTTCAGGTTCCAGCACGCGATGCTCGACCAGACATTGCGGACCTGTTGCTGGCCTGCGCCCCAGAT
>JBDNHJ010000329.1:0-23621 GCA_041688835.1 Fuerstiella sp. | reverse complement strand
CCGCAATTGCTGGGAGATATCAGAGGACATGCCAGACGACACACCCGTGGATGACTCGCGTGCAGTACGATGATCGAAGTCCGCTGGGTTGTCGGACGACCGGTCATTCTGAGCGAAAGCAGCCGGCAACCGACGACGCGGAGCGGGCGGAGCGGAAGAAAGTAAACTCATGAGGTGACTCCTGTTTGAATATTGGAAACAAGGGGTTGGAAACGAGGGGTTGGAAACGAGGGGTTGGAAACGAGGAATGAGAAAGCGGATGGAAAGCGGATCGGAAAGCGGATCGGAAACAATTGAAAAACGACATCCGTGAGAAGGTGCAAACAGCGGCATCCCGGCGTTGACTCCCTAACCGGGGTCGGGAACAATGGATGCTCACAGGAAAGTCATCACGTTTCGTCGGGATTCCCATGAGTTCAGCCCATCAGTACATTCCGCACTACACGGTTGCTGACTACCAGCAGTGGCAGGGCGACTGGGAACTGTGGCAGGGACATCCTGTCTCAATGACACCCAGTCCCTTCGGAAAACACGCAAAGCTATTAGTCAACCTAGCAGCCGCACTGAAGTTTGCGGTCCGAGCAAGCAAATGTGACGCGACTGTGCTAATGGAAATCGACTGGATCGTCTCCAACGACACTGTGTTGCGTCCCGATCTGAGTATCGTCTGTGGGGCAGAACCGGATCGGCATGTGGAGAGTCCGCCCGCACTGGTCGCCGAAATTTTGTCCGACAGCACTCGGACGCGTGACCTAGAATTCAAACGCTCCTGTTACGAAGAACGGGGCGTTGGCTGTTACTTGATTGTCGATCCGCAAATTGATCGCATCACAATTTTGGAACGCCAGTCCGATGGCAAGTTCGGGGAACGCAACCCCGAAGAAACGATGGCCATCACGCTTTGCGGCACCTGTGACATCCGTTTCCGTATCGCCGACGTGTTTGAGTGAAGGGGCGTTCGGTCCCTTCGCCAACGCTGCGGAGAAAGGCTGCGGAGAAAGGCTGCAGAAAAACGCTGCAACAATCGGAAAGACTCCGCCACGCAACGGTGACTCAGCTCCGGATCGATCAGTTCATGGAAGGCCCACGCTTCACCCGGCGACGGCGACCTGCTGCGGAATCTTTCACCTGACTGCCAGCACCACGATCACCGCCACCCGTCGGCGGCGACTGATAGAGTCCGCCGCGGTGGGCATCCAGGCATCGACCGACCGCCCACGTTCGCAGGCGTTCGACCGATTCACTGGCGGTCACCGCCACCGGCACCACATTTTCAGCCGCCTGCACGAGTGGCACATTCAGCAGGGCCGCCAGTCGGCAGCAGGATTTAATTTCTGCTCCCGTCCACTGTTCATCGGCCGGCCGTGACTGTTCCGCATCTTGGTCCGAATCGTGACCAAAGGTCGACTGGTACAGATCCCAGATCAGATCCTTCTCGGCCCGTGACGGCAGATCTACAAAAAACACACCATCAAAGCGTTCGGCACGCGCGAATTCACCGGGCAGCCGCGACACGTCATTCGACGTGCAGACGACATACACATCGGACGTATGCTCGTTCAGCCACGTCAGTACCGTGCCAAACACACGCGACGCAACGCCCGAATCACCCGCCCCACCGCCGAAGCCGGCGAACGCTTTTTCGACCTCATCAATCATCAGCACACACGGCGCCATGGCATCCGCGATGGCCAGTGCTTGGCGAGTTCGCTGTTCGCTTTGTCCCACCAAAGACCCCAGCAGCGCGCCGACATCCAGCATCAGCACGGGACGTCCGGTTTCCCAGCCGAGGGCTTTGCAGAACTGACTTTTGCCACATCCCGGCGGCGACAGCAGCAGCACGCCCCGCGGTCGAGCGAGGGCCGCTGTCGATCTCTTACGCTGAGTCTCGTCGGTCGATGAATCCACCAGAGACCGACGGCAAAAGTGTTTCAGCGATTCCAGTCCGCCCAGCTCCGCAAACCGCGCCGAACCGCGATACAGCTGCAGCAGACCGGATTTCTGCAGCTGGCCGGTCTTGAGCTCCCAGATGCATTCGGCTTCAATGCGCTGAGTCCGGACAAGTGACAGACTGAAGGCATTTTCCGCCTCACTGCGTGTCAATCCACCGGCTGCCTGCAGCACACGCTCCAGCTCGAGCCCAGCGGGCAGTTCCCCCTCTTCGGTGGCCACACCCTCGGCAATCTCCTTGAGCGCCGATCGATCGGGCAGGGCATGGTCGACCACAACGAACGCCTTTTCCAGCTCCACGGGAATGTCGGTCAGCGGAGCCAGAATGATGATCATCGTGCGGTGCTGTTTGCCCCGCTGAATCTGATGATCCAGCGCCTGCACAATTTCCGCCGACCCCAGAAACCGATGGTAGTTTCGCAGCACCAGAATGGTGGTCTCCGGCACGGCGTGTGAACCCGTCTGCAGACTGGCTTCGGTACTCAACGAGGGCAGGGCCCGAATGGCGGCCAGCGGATCGGTCGCCTGTTCGGCCGGTCCGCTGCCGACCAGCGTGAGTCCGCTTTCGACGTCCCACTGGGCCAGTCGCCACCCTTCGTCACGGCACAGCTGATCGATCTCCCGCAGTGCATCGGGCTGCTCCTGTGACGTGACCCAGATGGCAGTAAAGCAAGCCCGCACCAGTTCGCGCAGACGGTCACTTAAACGTTCACTCAGGCTTGCCCCCACGCCTTCACTCAGACGTTCGTCAGATGTCATTCGCATTCCTTTCAATTCAAAACATTAGTGTCAGTCGCGTGAGTCGTGTCTGTGTCCTTGCTGGGCTGTTATCCCATGTGCTCAGCCTGACCAGCCGAACCAAACTGACGGCAGGTCCTGGTCTGAGTCAGTCGACCGGACTGGTAGTATTCGCTCTTGAGCGATTCCCGCAGCGGGCGGCCGAGCGCCTGTTCCAGAAAGCGACTGGTCGCCTGACAACCGGGTCCCGCCATGCCGTGCGTTTCCAGAGTATTGGTGCCGTCAGAATGAATTACGATGGAGATCTGTCGCGTCGTCATACCGCACCTCCACCGTTGGCCAGCGTCACCGTGACTCTGATGCCACCGTCGGACTGCAGCTGTTCGGTCGCCGTGTGTCCCGCTTTGCGAGCTTCGAGCTTGGCTTTTTCCACCGCATAAATCTGCAGGAAGCGATCTAGGTGACGACGATCTCCCCAGCGCCCTTCGTAATGATCAAAGCACGGCCTCGCGGCCGCGCGATCTTGATTTCATTCCGCAGACCCGTTCTTTATCCTGCGCAGTTATGGCCACGCATTTCTGAAACTTCTTCCCTGATGAAAGTGCTCAATTCAACAGACTCGGATGTCATGACGCTGCGGTCACCAGTCGGCTGCGGCAGTGTGTTCCTGCTGTTCTTCGGAGCCGTTGTAACGGCGAGTGTGTTTATTCCAGCGGCCGCGCGCGGTGGTGATGAAGTCCCGTGGTACATCGGTCTTCCGGCGGGCTTGGCCATTGGCCATGCTTGCGGCGGGAACCTACCGTCGCACGATTCTGCTGAACCGGGCTTAGCTGGACAGCGCCACTTTGATGATCAACATCATTTTAGCCGTTTGGGCGCTAGCCCCGGACACACCGCACATCGATGTCCGAGGCTAGCGCCCAAACGGCTGGGGAAAGTCGCGCTGTCCGATGAAGACCGCTCGCGAAATAAGCGACCTGCTTTTCTATCGGCTGCAGCCTGCCGCCGTTCAGATTCTGCGGCAAGATGCCGCAGGTACGACAGTATTGAACCAACGCTGCTTACTGTTTCGCCTAAACGCTACCGACAAACGCTACCAACAAAACGCTACCCAACAAAACGCTACCCAACAAACGCTACCAACAAAACGCTCCCAACAAAACGCTCCCAACAAAACGCTCCCGACAAAACACTATGGGTACACAGTATCGCCCTGCGTGCGGAACCAGTGTTGCATTTTTTCGCGCAGCTCTTCGCGCATTTGGCGATGAGCGTCGTCATTGGCGAGGTTGGTTTGCTCGTGAGGGTCCGTCGAAAGTTGAAACAGCTGTACCTGTTTTGCCTCAGGATATTCGATGTACTTCCATTCGTCCGTACGAATCATTCGCTGAACGTTGCGAAAGTAGCCGACGATGAACGGATGAACTTCGGTCGTCTGACCGTTCAGCACAGGCACCAGACTGCGGCTGTCGATACTTGCACCGGGGCTGTCAATTCCGGTCAGATCGCACAAGGTGCCAAACAGGTCTCGAAGATAGCACTGGGCGTCAAACACCTTGCTGTTCGGCACACCTGGGCCGCGAATGATCAGCGGCACGCCAATTGTGTGCTCATACATGCTTTGCTTACCACGCAGTCCATGACTGCCAACTCCGAGCCCGTGATCACTGGCAAACACCACGATCGTGTTGTCCGACTTGCCTGCGGCATCCAGTGCTGCAAGGACTCTGCCAATCTGCTCGTCCATGTGTGAAATCACCGCGTAGTAGGCGGCAATCTCACGCTTGGTTTCTTCAGCCGTTCTCGGCCACTGAAACAGCTGTTCATCACGTCCGTCGAAGTTGCCGTGGTCGAAAGGATGTCGCGGCAGGAAATTTTCCGGCAAACGCATGTCCTCCGGCCTGTACGCCTCGGCCCATTTCTTCGGCAGAATCAGCGGATCATGTGGTGCGGTGAAGTTGACATGCAGAAAGAACGGCGTTTCATCACTGGCTTCGATCACTTCAATCGCAGCATCGGCAAAGTACTGGCTAATTTCAGACGTCAGCCCGACGCCCTGATCAGGAAACAGATGACCTTCATCGTCCTGAAAGATCCATCCTGTGTATCCCGTGGTTGGGCGACCAGCGAAATCGACCAGCGGTTTCGCAAACTTCCCGCCCCCACCTCGATACAGGCCTCGCGTAAACGCATAACCGCGTTGAACGGGTCTGCCGTCGTTGTGCCATTTTCCAACGTAGCTAGCGGTATAGCCAGCCTTTGTAAACCACTTGGCCAGTGTTGGCGTTTCCGAGTGAATCGGCTTTCCAAAGTCCATCACTCCACAACGGAACCCGCTGCAGCCTGTCAGAATTTCCGCACGACTGGGCGTGCAAATCGGATTCGCGCACGTCGCTCGAGTGAAGCTGCTGCCGCTTCCGACAAGCTGATCCAGATTGGGCGTCTGAATGATTGAATTCCCCAACGCGTGAATCGTATCCGGCCGCTGATCATCGCTGACCAGCAGCAGGACGTTGGGAGGTGCCGCCATCGCCGAACTCAGAAGTCCTGTCAGAATCAATGCTGTCAGTTTCTGCATGATTGGTTCTCCTATTGTTTAGCCGAGGGGCGACACATTGAGCTTTGACGGCGGCTTATCACGCACCTAAATCTGCGAACACTTAGCAGGCAGCAACATCACGCTGACAATCTTACTGACGGTCCCTTTGTACTTTTCCAGCTTCTTCATGCGATCCCAATCCGGATGCTTCAGAAAACCCTGAAAGTGCTGCTTGTGAACTTCTGCGTTGTCTGCACTCAGCATGTAAGTCAGGTTCGGCATGTCACTGGAAATTAATGTTTCCCCAAAGAACACGGGCGCCAGTTTGACATCTTTCATGATCTGGATTTCGCCTTCGTTGAACATTTCCACTTTCAGACGAGCGTGTTCCTGAGTCCGGCTTTCGTAGATGCGAAGTTCCAGAATCCGATCTGCACTTTCCTGTGATGGAAGCTGTAACTTAGGCAACCCGGCGAAGGCTTTCATCAGACGACTCTCGATCCGACTGTATGCCGGGTCGCTCGTGGGAGCCGACATAAAGCCAGACGACGCCTTCAGATACTCGGCATCAACCTGAAGCGCGGGGCGCAGTGCTTCAAACTTCTGCAGCGAGGCGTATGGAATTAAAAGATAAACATCTCCTGACCCCTCACCAGATTCCGCTGGTGCGGGAGTAAACACGCCGACTGTGCTGGAACCCAAGCGATTCAAAGCTGGCAACAGAGCGTCTGCGACGTACGACAGCACGCCCGCCTGCTTTTGGGCATCCGCATTTCGAAAGACTCGCAGTTCGTAGTACTCCTGATCCTGCGAAAACGCGGCGGGCTGCATCTGAGCCAGAATCATCAGGGGCAGAATCAGAAAACGGGTGAGCTTCAACAACATTCGTCAGACTCCAGAGTTTGTGGTGAGTAACATCTCTGCGACCATTATTGTGACTTCAGCGCCGTTAGTCACTCTTCCGGGGCAACAGCTTTTGCCGTTCGAGCAAAGCCGGACCCATTGACACCTTTTGCTTCGGCCCGCCCCAAACGCCCAAAACGCCGACCGAGACAAAATACTTGCGTGAGAGTTGGTATTCCCGGCAGTTATTCACATACTCGGTCATCTTCCGACTCTCTACTTAAAGAACTCACGATGCAACTTGCTGAACTGAAATGGCCCGACGTTCGTGATCTTAATCGCAGCACCCCGGTCGTGATTCCCGTTGCGGCGATGGAACAACATGGCCATCACATGCCGCTGTTCACGGATAGCATGCTGGCGACCGAAGTCGTGCGGCGAGTTCACGAAACACTGGGCGACAAGATACTGGTCGCACCGCTGATGTGGCTGGGCAATTCGCACCACCACATGGATTTTCCCGGAACGGTTTCTGCCGATCCGCGTGTGTATCTCGATTTGCTGTGTGGACTCGCGGATAATTTCATCACTCACGGCTTCACCAGAATCGTGTTCATCAACGGGCACGGAGGGAACGATGTTCCTGGGCGTCAGGCGGTGTTTGAACTGCGACAGCGATACCGCGATCGTTCCGATCTGCTGCTGTTGTTCGGAACCTACTGGCTGCTTGGAAGCCAGTCGGCCGAAGTGGTGGCTGGTCTGCAGCAGCCAGAAATGGGACATGCCGGGGAATGGGAAACATCAATGATGCTGGCCATTGCGCCGCAGTTGGTTGGTGATTACCAGAACTGTCCAGACGTGCCGCCGGGCAATCCGTTTCTGCCCGCCAATCGAGGCTGGATCATGCCGGACCGGTCGGCTCTAGGACACGTCGGAATGCCATCTGCGGCGACCACAAAAAAAGGCGAAGGTCTGTTGGACTGCTTCGCGAAGGACGTCACCAGTTTGCTGGACCGCGTCGTTGCGTGGGACGGAACGGCATGGGAAGGGTGACCGGACTTTTGACCGAACCTTGAGTTTGGTTGGGCTGGGCTTCGAGCACAGGAATTCACACAGGATTGAACACATGAAACTTGATCGACGTCACTTCCTTGCCGCTACCGCTGCCGCAGGCACCGCTGCCGTGGGATTCAAGCCACTGCAAGCTGCAACAACATGGTGTGGCTCGGCAAAGCCGCGAGTTGCCTTCTTGGGCACGGTTGTCAAAAAGCACTCACACGCACAGCACTTTCTTGATCGCCATACCCTCGGATATACGTGGAACGGCGGCTGGCAGGAGCCGCGGATTGAGGTCGCTTCGGTCTTCGTCGATCAGTTTCCGGAAGAGGATCTCGCCAAAAGTCGGATTGCCCGGCACAAGCTGAAGCAGTTCCCAACAATCGCGGAAGCGTTGACTCTGGGCGGCGAAAAACTGGCGGTCGATGGAGTCGTCCTCATCGGCGAACACGGCGAGTATCCGACCAACGACAAAGGCCAGAAGAGATATCCTCGTTACGATTGGTTCAAGCAGATGGTCAAGGTTTTCGAAGACAGCGGACGCAGTGTTCCCGTCTTCAACGATAAGCACCTCTCCACAGATTGGAAGGAATGCGTTGAGATGGTCGATGACTCCCGACGCCTGGAGTTCGCCTTCCTGGCTGGTTCGTCACTGCCGGTGACACGTCGACTGCCGGCAATCGACATACCCTACGACTCTGCCTTGAAGGAAAGCGTGTGTGTCGCTTATGGCGGCATCGACAGCTATGACGTTCACGCTCTCGAAACCGCGCAGTGTATGTCCGAACGTCGGCGTGGTGGTGAAACCGGCATCAAACAGGTTCACGCGGTACGCGACGAAAAACTATGGACGCGGCTGAGCGAATCCGATTGCGAGACGACGCGGAAGCTCATCGTGTCGGCTCTGACTCGAAGCCACAACCTGCCGGTGAAAACAGGGTACCCCACAAACCGAGTCACGTTTGAGTGGGCGCGGAAAGTGTTCCCGGAGGCAGTGGGTTACATGATCGAGCACCGGGATGGCTTCCGCACCACGATGCTGCTGCTGGATGGCCTTCGCGACTTCAACTACGCGGGCATGCTGGACAGCGGCAAGATCGTCTCGTGTCAGATGTACCTCCCCATGCCGGAGCATGGTTCCACGACCGCCGACTTCTTCAACCCGCTCGCGCATCACGTTGAAACGACGGTGATCGAAAAGAAAACACCGTACCCGATCGAACGGACGCTACTGACGTCCGGTATGGTGATCGCGGGAGTCGAAAGTCTTCACGCCGGCCAGATCCCATTCGCGACTCCGAAGATGAACGTGCGATATAAGGCGCCTGTGGAGTCTACGTTCTGGACGGGTTGATATGATGTTCATCCCATTCGAATTGACGATAGAGCAAGAAGGAACAAACAGCATGAACTTGTGCAGAATCGATGGCGGCACGAGAGTGTTCGCAGTGTGTTACCTGACGTTGGCTATCTGTGGCGTTGCCAACGTTGCCATTGCCATTGCCGACCAACCGCAGCCGCCGGGGCCATTCGTATTCGGATATGCGAACAAGCTTAGTTGTGTTCCGGGCGAAGAGATTTCGTTCCACCTTTCAAGCACCGCCCCGGCGGTTCGCATGACAATCGAACGTCGTGGCGCGAAGGACGAAACCGTATTTGAGCAGAAGGACATCGCGTGTTCGGTGCAACCGATACCTGATCGAGCGTCATCGCATGGATGCGGTTGGCCGGCTTCGTTCACGATGGCCGTTCCAGACGCCTGGAGGAGCGGGTGTTACATCGCAACCGTGACGCCGATGGACGGTGATGGAAAGGCACGACAGACGATTCAGTTTGTGGTTCGGTCGGCCAACCCGGGCAAGGAGACTCGCATTCTGCTGCAGCTATCAACGAACACGTACAACGCCTACACCAACTGGGGCGGGCACAGTTTGTATTCGTATCATGACCGCGACGGGCTGCAAGGACACCGCGTTTCGTTCGATCGCCCGCTGCAATCGCAGTATGAAAACTGGGAAAGGCCGTTCGTTCGCTGGGCGGAAAGCAACGGGTACACCATCGACTACGCGGTGAACAGCGACTTGGAATTCCACCCGGAGATCCTCAAGCATTACCGCCTGGTTCTCAGCGTTGGCCACGACGAATACTGGTCGACTGCAATGCGTGACAATCTGGAAAAGCACATTGGCGACGGTGGCAACGTCGCGTTCTTGAGCGGCAACACGTGTTGCTGGCAGGTCCGCAGTGAAGACAAAGGCCGCTCGTTGACCTGTTGGAAACAATGGTACAACGTCGATCCGATATTTCGGCAGGGCGACCACAAACTGCTGAGCACCGCGTGGAGCCATCATCTGATTCAGCGGCCTGAGAACCAGCTGACCGGCGTGGGATTTCTGTGGGGCGGGTATCATCGCAGCCACGGGCAATTCATGGATGGGGAAGCATCGTTCAAGGTGCATCGACCCGACCATTGGCTGTTCGAAGGCACGAACCTAAAACGCGACGATCGCTTTGGGGGCAAAGACACGATCGTCGGCTACGAATGCGACGGTTGCGAAATGGAATGGAAGGACGGTCTGCCGTTTCCCACCAGTCAGGATGGGACGCCGAAGTCGTTTACAATTCTCGGAACCTGCCCCGCTCGGTGGGCTCCGGGTGACTGTCTTTGGTATGACCGCTTTCCGAAGGATCGCGTTGGGGCAGCGGTGCTCGGCGTTTACACTCAAGGTGGAACCGTCGTCACAACGGGCACCACAGATTGGGCTCACGGCTTACGAGGCGACGACCCCGCCGTTGTTCGCATCACACGCAACGTGCTCGATCGACTGTCAAAATGATCGAAACGAACAATAGAACGCAGGGGCACAGTATGTTTCGAACAGCCGCGATCGTCTGCGTTGGACTTGGCCTGATTTCCGTCGGCGTCCGTTGTTTCGCGGCCGAAGAACGTGCGGACTTCACGGCGCGTGTGCATAGCGCCGTCGAACGATCTTTGCCGCTGCTTGAGATCGCATCAGCAGAAACCGCGCAGCGGCGGCGGTGTTTCACGTGTCACGGTCAGGCCATGCCTACGGTCGTATTCGCTGAAGCTCGGAAGCATGGGTTCCACGTCGACGGGCAGAACCTGACCGGACAACTGGACCACACCTATGCCCATCTGCAGCGATCGAAACAACAATACGCGGACGGTCACGGCACCGGCGGCCAGGTCGATACGGCCGGCTGGGCGTTGTGGGGGCTGGAAGCGGGCGACCGCGAAGCCGACGATGTCACCGAGGCTGTTGTCGATTACCTGTTGGGCAAGCAGAACAAAGATGGCATCTGGCCGTGTTCCAGCGATCGTCCGCCGTCTGAGAAGAGCGCGTTCACGACCAGCTATCTGGCCCTCCGAGCGATCGGCATCTTTGGCCGTGACGCACACGAAGCGAAAGTGACGGCAGCCAAAGAGAATGCGGCGAAGTGGTTCGAAAAGGCGCAGCCGAACGACACTGAAGATCGCGTGTTTCAGTTGTTGTCTTTGCCCTACGTTGATCTGAACGATCGAACCGCGAAGCTGACCACCGAACTCATCGAGCAACAGCGGCCCGATGGCGGCTGGGCGCAGTTGCCCGAAATGCAAAGCGATGCCTACGCGACGGCAACGGTTCTATACGCGTTGGCCGAGAGTGGAACGGAGGCGACTGACGCCGTGTATCGACGCGGTCTAGAGTATTTGCTCAAGCACCAATTGGACGACGGATCATGGCACGTGAAGTCGCGCAGCAAACCGTTCCAACTGTACTTCGAAACCGGCTACCCGCACGGCAAGGACCAATACATCTCCACCACCACCGCCTGTTGGGCGAGCCTCGCGCTGATGCACGCGCTGCCTCAACAGGAAGTTTCGCCGATCGAAACACTGGCAGGCACGAAGCCGATTGAGTGGCCGGAGTCGGATTTGTCCGGACGATTGATGATCGGGGCTCACCGATTTGTCGAGTCACGAATCGAGGCGGCCAACGGAAAACGGCGTGAGCTGAAGTTTGACGACGAGAAGCGATCGGCGCTGCGGGCTGAGTTGCAAACACTGCTTGGTGTTGTTGAGGAACGTCTACCACCTCGACTTGAACGCTTCGGTGACGATGCCAATCCAGCTCTGGTGTCTGAATCGGAAACGGCGCGGGTGTATCAGGTTCGCTGGCCGGTTTTCGCGAATGTGTTCGGCGAAGGCCTGTTTGTGCAGCAGAAGCAGAAGGAGCAAGACAAGACCGTCGGCCTGTGCATTGTGGTTCCGGATGCTGACCAGTCACCCGAGCAGTTACTGGGACTCGCGGAAGGACTTCAGCCGAACGAACAAATCGCCGCACGGCTGGCGGCCAATGGCTTCGACCTGCTGATCCCGACAATCATCAATCGCGAGAAACGCCAAACCGACGACGACCGCACAAAGCGCGCTGATCTGACTGACCGCGAATGGATTTATCGGCAGGCGTTTCATATGGGCCGACACGTGATCGGCTACGACGTGCAGCGAGTATTCGCTGCCGTCGATTGGTTCGCGAAGCACAATGACAACAACCGGCCGATTGGAATCGTGGGCTACGGCGAAGGTGGCCTGATCGCCCTGCACGCTGCCGCAATCGACCAGCGCATTGATGCGACACTCGTCAGCGGTTACTTCAACAGCAGCGACGCAAGCTGGTCAGAACCGATCTACCGCAATGTGTGGCGACGTTCGAAGTCACTCGGTAACGCCGAAGTCGCTTCGCTCATCACCCCCCGCGCGTTGTTTGTCGAACACAGTGAGTTCCCTGCGGTCTCCGGACACAAGGGCGACATCAGCACGCCGGCGGTGGATGAAGTGCAGGCCGAGTTCAAACGAATCCGACACGATAAAGGTGAACATCAACCACAGTTAATCGTCGGAGTCAACAACGGCCCGACGTCTCGCTGGTCGGACAAAACGCTGACGGCGTTTCTCGCTCATTTCGGCGTAGACCAAGTGGCCGCATCTACGAATTACCCCAAGGACACTCGCGGGGAAGCCGCCGGACGCATTGCAGAACGCCAGTCCCGGTGTGTTCAGCAGGCGGAAGACCACGTGCAGTCTCTTGTTCGCCAGTCGGAACACGTACGCGACGAATTCTTTCTCTACAAAGTGAAACCCGAATGGCAGAACCGTCGCTGGAGTACAGACAAGACACATGACATTGAAGCTGGCGAGGACTTCATTGAAGCCACCAACGCCTACCGAGAAAAATTCGCCACGGAGGCAATGGGCCGCTTTGACGTGCCACTTCTGCCACCTAACGCTCGCACGCGCAAGGTTGCCGAAACGGATCTGTGGACGGCCTACGATGTCGTGCTCGACGTCCACGACTCACTATTCGCGTGGGGCACTTTGGTGTTGCCGAAGGACCTTGAGCCAGGCGAACGCCGGCCCGTTGTCGTCTGCCAGCACGGGCGAAATGGTGTTCCGCGCGATACGATCGACAACGGCAAGACCGCCTACAACGACTTCGCTGCGAAACTTGCCGAACGCGGTTTCATTACTTACGCGCCGCACAATCTGTATCGCGGCGAAGACCGATATCGGTGGCTCGACCGAAAAGCAAACGCGATCGGCTGCACGTTGTTCAGCTTTATCATCGCCTCACACGATCAGACGCTCACGTGGCTGGATTCACTGCCGTTCGTCGATGGCGATCGTATCGCGTTCTACGGTCTGAGCTACGGCGGCGAAACAGCCGTCCGAGTCCCCACGGTTCTCGAAAAGTACTGCCTGTCGATCTGTTCGGGTGACTTCAACCAATGGACGCGCAAAGTGGCAGCCACTGATCAGCCGTTTTCGTTTATGCGGACCATCGAATGGGAGATGCCGTACTGGAACCTCGGCCACACATTCGACTACGCCGAGATGACCTATCTGATGTTCCCGCGACCATTCATGGTCGAACGCGGTCATCACGACGGAGTCGGCCGCGACCGCTGGGTCGCACACGAATTTGCCAAAGTCCGCTGGTTGTACGCTCAGTTCGGAATGTCCGACCGCGTGGCCATCGACTTCTTCCAAGGCGGACACAGCATCAACGGCCAAGCCACCTTTGACTTCCTGCACAAACATCTGAACTGGCCAAAACCCAAACAGTGAACCAGTTCTGGCGTTTGGATTTGCGGAGGCTGACTGCAAACATCCAAACATGCGACTTTGGCATCGGAAGAATAACCAGAGCGTTTTCGTCGAATGACGCCACGCCTAGCTTGCCGTTGATGATGTATTCCACCGTTAACTTTTTGGCGACTCCAAGAGCCGGATCTGAGCAGGACCTGCGCCGAAACTGCCGTTATCGTTGCCAGAAGCCAGAGTAATCAACGGTAGATCTCCAGCCTGTTTTTGAAGGACTGCGGTCACGTTTTTCTGAATGATCATCGGCGGCCCCAAACGCGGCCGGCGTATTTAGGAAACCGCGGCGAGTGACATTCGTTGGCTGGTCAGGCATCGTTGATTCGGGGTTTGACAGGATTTACGTGATCAACAGGTTTTCAGAGATCACCTCCGTCGTATTGATTCTGTCCGTCTCCGTTTTCTTCTGCCCAGCCTGAACGCGGCAGGCTGCGTAGTGCTCGCTGGCAGTCATCGCGCCCGAAGCTTCGTACTTGTCGCAGTCCACACTAACTTGCGTCCATTGTCCATCGAGCTACGCGTTCATGAGCGGCGACATAGATGTTGGCGAAGTCTGCGTCGTGCGAAATCGCATGAATATGCCCGCTTTGGCTGTCCTGATGCAGGAGTGCGCCGGATTCGGTGATGTAGATCGTCAGAAAACCATTGTGATCTCCGCCGGCCGTCAGGATCCATTTTCCGTCCGGCGACCAGACGATCTGTTCGATGAGTCCCTTCTTCTTATTGTCTTCCACTTCCAACGTGCGATTGCTGGTCGCCCAGTCGAAGACTTCCAGCCGAGCTGGACCTCCAAGGTGATCGATGTTGTCGATCTTTCCGATACCACCCACGGCAAGCTGACGGTTGTCTGCTGAAAACGCTAGGCTGCGAATGCCGCCGATGCTGTGCCGGCGAGCTCGTGGATCCCAAGTGTACATCACCGGAGCTTCGACTTCACTGACCTTTTCGAAGGTCTTCGCATCCCAGATCGCAACGTGCCCAACGCGGTCTCCCGTTGCCAGCCATTGCCCATCGGAAGACGCAGCAACGGCGTAGAGCATCGACGGGTAGTGATGAGGCGTCAGCGCTTCGTGATCGGAAAACGTCGCGACGGCTTCTCCTGATGCTGCGTCCCAGACTTTGCACTGCATGTCATCGCCCACACTGATGATGCGACTTCCGTCCGGCGACGAAATCACCTGACGAATCCAGCGGTCATGCGCGGCCACTGCACGAATCTGTTTGCGAGTTTCTGTATCCCACCAGAGAAGTTTTCCGTCGTAACTGCCAGTGATCAGTGTGCCTGCAACTCGCACCATGCCCGTCACATAGCTGCTGTGTCCTTCGCCATCGAAGGCAGCGCGTTCCGGTTTTTCGGCCGCCGTATCGAATTCGTAAACACCGAAGTCGGACGAACCCAGCCAGATGCGTGCCGAATCCGGATCGTGAGCAATCGAAAACACGATGTCCTGCGAGTTCCATTCTTTGGTTCGTTTTAGCTTTTCGGGAGTCATGCGAGCACCTCCTTGCATGGCGTGGCACCGAAGTCCGCGATTGGTATCGGTCTGCTTCCCACCATGAATTCCTTTTCGTGATCAATTCCCAACGCGGAAAAGATGGTCGCGTGCAGGTCGGCTGCGTTCATTTCGCCATCGGCGACATTCTGGCCATCGTCGTCGGTCTTTCCGTAGCACGTGCCTCCACGAATGCCGCAACCGCTCAGCGAGCAACTCCACGCGTTCGCAAAGTGGTCGCGTCCAAGACTGCCGTTAATCTTCGGCGTGCGGCCGAATTCGCCCAACGTAATCACCAGTGTATTTTCCAGCATACCCCGCTGTTGAAGATCATCAAGCAGAGCACTCATGCAGTGGTCCAGGTCGGCACAGAGTTCGCGATGTGTTTCGAAGTTCTGACCATGGCTGTCCCACCAGGCTCGAGCAACTTTCACAAACGGAACGCCCGCTTCCACCAGTCGCCGCGCGATCAGGCATTGTTCGCCAAACTGAGTCGGCCCGTAGTGGTCTCGCATTTTCTGCGGTTCCAATTCCACATTGAACAGAGAATCACTCGCCATTAAACCGTGTACGCGTTCGTAGGCGTTTTCGTGACTGCCAACGGTGGGATTCTTGAGATCACGAATGAAACGCTTTGCCAGAAAGTTCCGCAATGCGGCTCGATCCTGATGATCAACATCGGTGATCGAATCGTGCCGCTGAATATCCGGCGGCACCATTTTGTCCGTCAGAAACATCGGGTTGTAGCGGGCTCCCAGAAAACCGGCTGAGCCCTGTCGCCGCCCTTCCGTCGACGTGTACATCGAGACAAAATCGGGAACTTTGCTGTCAACCTGCCCAAGTTCGTGTGCGACAACGGCACCCAGATGAGGAAACTTCACGCCGGGTTCTTTGACTCGACCGGTTTCCATGAGTTCATAGCCTTGGCCATGGTCGGCGATCTTTGTGTTCAGCGACCGAATGATGGCGGTCGTGTCCATCCGCTGACTCATCTTCGGCAGCAATTCTGAGATCTCGATTCCCGGCACGGACGTTTCAATTTTCGCAAAAGGCCCGCCGGTGCGCTGCCCCGGTTTCGGGTCCCATGTTTCGAACTGACTGGCTCCACCAGCGAGCCACAGCAGGATGACGTTCTTTCCGCTGCGAGCCAGCTCTTCGGCCATTGCAGGCTGCGAAAACACATCGAGTGCCATGTTGGACGCCAGCGCCGATGTGCCGGCGACCTTCAACATCGAGCGACGATTCAATGGCTTCATTGTCGTTTCCTCTTCGTATGGTGGTGTGTTTGCACGCACCGTCAACTCGGATGGTACGTGCAAGCACGACACCTTGTATTTCATCAATGATTAAAACGAAACTCCGGTGAACTCATCATCGCCCAGACGACCTGCTTGATGGCGTCTTCTCGGCGATCACTTCGTTCGCTTAGATAACTCACAATTGCCTGCTTCTCTTCTTCATCGCTCTCACGACTGAACACTGATCGAAACGCGGCCGCAGCGACTTCCGCATCATTTTCCATTGCCTTCAGGTATCCCACCAATCGATCGCCGCCTCCATTTAAAAAGTCCCCGGCCACGGATCCGTTGTTACTGAACCATAACGCTTCCGAAACGGACACCTGAAAATCATCGTCGGGAATTGGCAGCTGCCGAGCCTGCCCGGCGGCACGTTGTTCCAATTGCTCGCGGCGTTTCTCCCAATCCGCTTGCCCTTCGAGCCCCAACAGTATCTCCGGGTGCTGACCGGCAACGCGACACGATAACGACAATTGACGTGGCGACAGCGGACGTGGCACGGCCACCGCAAACAACTCAGGCTCCAGTGTTGCATTGGCGGATTCGGTGCGAATTCCGCGAGCATACACCTCCGTCAGGACAATCGCGTGCACGAGGCGACGCATGTCGTAGCCGTGAGTATGAACGTCTTCCGCGAGTTCGTTCAGAATTTCCGGATGACTGGCCGGATTCTGAGAGTGCATCTGATCAAGCGGATGCACGAGGCCTCGACCGAAGAATCGTGCCCACGTTCTGTTGACGATATTCTTCGCGAAAAATCGACTCTGATCATCGGCCAATGCCAGTTCGACAAACTTCGATCGCGGACGGAAGTCAGGCCGCGGTGGATCTTCTGCTTTGTCATCCTGCTCTGCCTTCTTGATCTTTTCCTGCAACTGTTTTAGGGCATCCCCTTCGATACCGAGAGTCGGAGCTTCCACTTTCATGCCCGTCAGAAACATCAGGTCAGCCTCGTGCTCTTCACCTTCAACGTTGGTGTATTTGGGGAGACCTTCGAAGCGTTCGCTGAGAAATCCCTTTTTTGTCAGGTAGGTGCGTTTGAAGAACGAAGCCATGCCGTAGTAATGGGCCTGAGTCCAGTCTTCGACCAGCGGATGATCGTGGCACTTAGCGCAGGCAATGTTCACGCCCAGCCACGTCACGCTGGCATCATTCGTCATCGCGTCGAGATCTTGTACGCGACGCTTTAGATACGACACCGGTCGAACGTCTGTGCGAAGCGTATCTTCCGGCAGAAAGATCTCACGAAACAGCTGGTCCCACGGCCGATTCTGTCGAGTCGCTTCCAACAGGTATTCACGCCACTTGTCGTTGTGCTCATCTTTCAGCAGCAACATGATGTCCAGTTGGTTGCGAGCGTGGTAAGCGTAGTCCGGCGAAGTGATCAGCCGATTCACAACTTTCCGCTTGGCGTCAACATCATCGGAAGCAATGTACGCACCAAGTTCCGCAACCGTGGGAATCCGGCCAGCGAAGTCGAGAGTCACACGCCGCAAAAAGCCGCTGTCATCCACCGCCGCCGCCGGGACCACACCTTCCTGCTGTAATCGAGCGTTAATGTGCTGATCGATCTTCGCAGCAATTGCGGAAACGTCATCCGCATACACCTCACGACCGAACGCGGCGCAAAGGGAGAGAGCGAAGAATGAAGACAATGCTCGCATCTGAATGACTCGGAATGTGCTTGGTGGGAACGAATGACCGAACAGTGAGGCTGCCCGCGACGTATTTCGTTTTCAAATCAAACCACGGGCTGCGGAAGGCGAATTGGTGGTGGGAGGGAAAAACTGCAGGGAAGTTGATAATCACTTAGGTTACCAAGACTCTCGGCGAACGCAATTGTGGTGTCTTGCAATCAAGGTACGACTTGTGATTCTCGTGACATGTGCGAGCATGCTTGACGGACTTTCCGGGCCGTTGCCACCCGTACGACAGACAGACCGAAAGTCGGCTCTCGACGCTGACAGAGGACTCAAGATTCCTGTCGTCAACATCGGCGGGGCAATCTTCGATGAAGCCTAGACACACGACACTCGCTACGTCACAACCGACGGATTTCTTCCGTGTCCTCGCCAATAGCTTTGGCGACGGCTTGTTCAACTTCGTGCCGATTCATCGTTCCCTCCGAAATGAGAAGAAAACGACCGCCCGACATTGGGCGCTCGTGAAATACGCAACCGCCCCACAACATCGCCGGGCAGGCGTGGGCAGGAAGCGGATCTGAATCTGCAGGGGTCTGGTTCGTTGCTGCGTGGCGGCAATGACGGTAAAGTTGTTGAAGGGGGCCGTTCGAAACAAAGTCTTTTGCGTTTTGTTTCAGGAGATCACCAATCCGGACCATGATGCTCGGATGTCGCCCAACAGTCCGCCGTCATCCAAAAAGAAGATTGAACGGATTCGCCTGTGGATCGATGCCGGGGGGCGAAGAACCGTTCTGGAACCATTAAACCGAACGAGTCACTGAAATGAACAAACAGCTACTGACCACGTCCCTGCTGGCGGCATTTGCAATGTTTGTTGGCATGGCAAGCAGCCACGCTGACGAAAAGCAAACTCTGCGAGTCCTGTGCTACAACATTCACTACGGTCAGGGAAACGATGGGATTTACGATGTGCCCAGACTGGCGGAGGTCATCAACAAATCCAAACCGGATCTGGTCGCACTGCAGGAAGTCGACGTCGGCGTAGAAAGATCGGGCCGAATTCATCAGGCCCGCAAACTGGCTGAACTCACCGGCATGGCCGTTCGCTACGGGCCGACTCAGCATTATGAGGGAGGACTTTTTGGGAACGCCGTCCTGACTCGACTTCCGATTTTGGACGTTCATATTCAGCCGCTGCCGTACACGGAAGCCACGGCTGAACGAACGACCTACCCCAGAGGCGCGATCGCGGTCAAAGTGAAGTCTAAAGCCGGTCGGACGATTACATTCATCAGCACCCACTTTCAGCACAATGTCGAAGACGACCGAATTGCGGAAGCGAAGGCGATCAATCTGCATTTCGGGAACACAGCAGACTCCGCCAACCAAACATTCGTGCTTGCCGGTGACATGAACGCGACACCGGACTCAAAACCAATCCGTATCCTGCTGGAACGCTGGACCAATGCCATCGATCCGGCGGCCACACCGAGTGCTCCATCGCAGGGACCGAAGTCACGCATCGACTACGTGTTTTACCGTGGACCGGGTCTGAAGTTGATCAGCACAGAAGTCATTGCGGAATCAATGGCCTCAGATCATCGCCCCGTTCTGGCTGTATTTGAGGAAGTCGAATTGCAATAACAGCAGGACGGTATCTCCAGTGAGGGAAAATCATGCCTGTGGGAAGTCTGCACAACGTGTATCGATTATCCGGCGAACTTAAGGAATTTTGCGCCACCAACTCTCGATGCGCCACCACTAGATCCAGATGGGACGTCGCCAAATCCGGATGCGGCGCCACCAGATCTAGACGCGACGCCGCGCGGCTGGGTGGCGGTTGGAGCGAAGTACCAGCGAAACTCCGGGGCTTCCTGCGCTACGCTCTGTCCAGCCACCGGCCACCCAATTGTTTTTCTACCGTCGCAGCCAGTGTGCCCTCAATCCCAAACTCCAGTTTGGGAACGAAGTGAAAAGCGTTCTTTGACCCCCAGTCGGTTTTGGTTCATCATAATCACCAGAATTTGAATTGCGGGGACGCGTGAAAGCACCAGATTCAGGAAGACTAGGTATGCATACGCGCGGGTAGAAATGTTCTTCAGCCGGAAGTCAGCGAAGTGCCGGAAGCAGAGATGGCGACAACGTCGGTCTTTGGTAGAATTCGGCTGCTCTCAGATGAAGTGCGGAATGCTGGAAGGTTGATTTAGTTATAGGATCCTGACTATGGATGATCTCGTCACAATCGAAATCGAAGACGAGCCGAATGAGTTGCTTGAGTTGGACGAGACTAGTGAAACAATTATGGTCGAGCCATTCGACCCGTCGCAGATCAAGATTCATACCAAACAAGACACGCTTCGGAACCTGATTGAGCGTCTCCGTCACGATGAAATCGATCTAAACACAGAGTTTCAGCGGCATGCGGAGCTATGGGATGCCGGGAAAATGTCACGTCTTATTGAATCGATCCTCATTCGGTTCCCACTACCAGCTTTCTACTTTGATTCGACCGACGATGACGAATGGCTTGTGGTGGATGGGCTGCAGCGACTTTCATCCATCAAGCGATTTGTCCTCGACAAGAAGAGGCCACTGAAGCTCTGCCAACTGGAGTACCTGACGGATTTGCATGGGCAAACATATGACGATCTTAGTCGCACCTACCTGCGGCGAATAAATGAATGCTCCGTCACGTATTTCCAAATTCTCCCAGGAACGCCGGAGGAAGTGAAATACTCGATTTTTCGACGAATCAATACAGGAGGGTTGGTATTGAACAATCAGGAGATTCGAAATGCCCTGAACAAACCTTCCGAACGTAAATTTCTAAAACAGTTGGCTGGCGATAAGAATCTTCGCAAGACCATGGGAGACCAATCGAAGCGGATGCTTGATCAAGAATTGGCGCTTCGTTTTCTGGCGTTCTACCATTTCGAATATCCAGACAAAGGAATGAACATCGCAACTTTCCTTGACCAGATGATGAAGAAATTGCGCGAGATGCGGGGACCTGCCCGCGAGGATCTATTGGACAAATTCACACTCTCAATGGAACGCTCTTTCAAGATATTCGGAAGTGCAGCCTTCGAAAAACGCACAGCAGAAGATGCGGATTCACGTCGAAAACGAAAAAATTCAACTTTGTTCGAGGTCTGGGCCGTTTCACTCGCTCGGGTGTCTGACAAGACCGCAGAAAAATTAGTTGAGAACCGCGAACGTGTTGTGGAACGTAATATGAACGCTATGGATCCGAGTGGCCCCTACTACCGCTCGATTTCACTGGCAACTCAGAAACGAGACCACGTGACGATTCGATACAAAACGGTCAACGACATAATTTCGGAATGCACAACATGATCGAGTTTATACGGATAAAGCGTTTTAAAGCCCTTTTGGACGTCTCTTTCGAACTATCGAACCTGAACCTCTTCGCAGGATTGAATGGTGTCGGCAAATCGTCTGTAGCGCAGTGTTTGTTGCTTCTTCGTCAGTCGCATGAACGCAAACTCCTTCAAGATAAGGGGCTGCTATTGAAAGGGACATACGTTTCATTAGGAAACGGGCACGACATTTTGGCGGAACAATCCGAGAGTAATTCGATTGAGTTTACGATTACGTGGTCAGATCAAGTTCCGGCAGTATTCAAGTTTGGCTATGCGCCGGACTCCGATTTGCAACCAGTTGAATCTGCTCCTGACGGATTACCGTATGATGAGTTGAGTTTGTTTAATAAGAAATTTCAGCACTTGGCAGCGAATCGATTAGAGCCGAGGAATCACTACGACATGTCGGACTTTCATATCAACGAGCTGAACTCGTTGGGAAGTCACGGCGAATACACTGTTCACTTCTTAGAAGAGTATGGGCAATCTTCGCTGAAAATACCTGAGCTTAGGCATCCTAATGCACCGTCGTCGACTCTCCTAGATAGCGTCGATGCCTGGATGGCGGAACTGTCGCCTGGCATTCGCGTTCGCGCGTCAGCGCACAGGGACCTAAATAGCGTGTCACTCAGTTATTCGTTCGTTCAAGGACGAGAGGTTACAGCAGACTTTCGCCCTCAGAACGTCGGGTTTGGCGTCACATTTGTCCTGCCTGTAGTAACTGGCCTTCTACGTGCGGAACGTGGGGACCTAATTATCGTCGAAAACCCTGAAGCACATTTGCACCCTGCGGGTCAATCGATTATCGGGAGACTGTGCGCCTTGGCCGCGGCAAATGGAATACAAGTTTGTGTTGAGTCACACTCTGACCATTTCTTAAACGGAGTGAGAGTTGCGGTGAAAAATGAAGACATCTCGGCCAATGAGGTGCGTCTGTTCTTCTTGGAACGTGACGCCGAAGGAACAACGCACTCAACTACGGTTCAGACCCCGACGATTACTCCCAACGGCGGACTGGATTCATGGCCCAACAATTTCTTCGATGAATGGGACCGGCAACTGGAGCAACTGCTGTGAGCGATACCGTGGTGTTTAACCACCATTCACTGCCGTTCCCTGATCAAGAAAGCGTTGCTGGGGGAGTGACAGAGTTTATAGAGGTTGCTCTGATCCTTCGAAGGGCGGGTAAGAAAATTATTCTCATGTCGCCCTCAATCGATCCGAGTTGGTTCAGGATCGAACTACGTCCGGAGTACCACTTCCAAGACTGGTATAATTCATCGAAGGCAAATCCAAAGTCGAGGGATATTGCGAGGAGGTTTCTAAGCTTGGCGACGTCTTCGTTTTTGGCTGATGCGTCTCTCGCTGAGCGCGTTGGGACTCTTGAGGTCGGGATCGCTGAATTTCAAAAAAACATGGAAGCGCTGACTACGGCCTACGTCAAAGAATGTCCGGTAGCAAGTTTTCCCACACACACTGTTTGGACTTCGGCAGTGCTGGATGTAACAGTTCAAGAGATAACAACTTTGGGAGTAATCGAAACACGCGAAGCAAAGGTTGAGAACTTTTCCGGGTTGTCACATGTGAGCCCTGCTGCTGCCGTGTGGGAGCACGCTCGAAATTCTTGTCAGTCGGGTACGGACCTTCTTCGTGAATGGCCGGATCGTTTTCCACAAACGGTGATTTGTGAAAGACTCCGGCAACAATTGCAAAAGTGGCACCATGGAAATCGCGCAATGCAGTGGGCCTGGGATGCGATCGACGTTCTTGATAGGTATACCGTTGTATGGCAGAACGACCCGTCTGTTGGTTTTTCTTACGACAAGTTGCGAGAATTGGGGCTGAAATTTGAGGTTAGCGGGGAATCAGAGACGGTTCGAAACACACCTCTGTTGCGGCAAGCCCGTGAATTCTTCTTGCCAAGCGGGGAGAAACGATTCTTTGGCGACCACGTAAAGTTTGCGGGCGGACTTCGTCTACATTTTCTGTTTGAACCCAGAGATAGCTGTATCTACGTCGGCTATCTTGGGCGACATCTTCCGCTGAACTAGACGGCATGAACGAGGAAGAAGGCCAAGCATTGTAAATAGGGCGGTCCGCTGAAGAGATGGCAGGAGCCGTCGCTTGAAGCGGATCTACCCGCTGCAGCCGTTGAGATTGCTAAGTTTTTTCACGCCGCGAGATTCCGCCGTGCTATCTATCTCCGAACGGAGGCACTGGCAAAGCCAGTGCCCGTCTTACGCCGAGCGTTTCAGCAGCATCGTTTCTTCTAGTTGACCGAAGATGGCGGCTCGACGGCGTTGCACGAAGCGATAGCTAATTTTAGACCTGCCTTCTTCCCACAGAAAATTGCCCGCCGCTTTGGCTTCTTCCATGTAAGCGCCCATCAGCACCGTTCTTGACAGGTGGTTTAGTCTGGCGAGCATTGTATCGCTTGTCATGACTTTTTGTGGAGGTGTTTATGGGGCGTTGACGTGATCCTGCTGTTCGTGCGCGGTGGGAAAGAATGATTCGT
>JBDNHJ010000328.1:0-23534 GCA_041688835.1 Fuerstiella sp. | reverse complement strand
AGGCTTGCATTGCGATTCAGATTCGGTGACAGTCATGGCCAGCGGCTTCCTTGCCTTGGTGATTCGGACGGTTGAAGAACCCGAATCATGGCAGGTAGGCCGCTTTTTGTTTACCCAAATTGTATAAATCGCCAATGTCGAACGGCGGATCGCCGGTTACACCCCGTTTGAAGCACGCCGTGAGCGCCGCTGACTTCAGCGTGTCGCATAGCACGTTGGCTTTCACGACCGGTTGAACGAAAATCAGCAATGCAAGGACGACTGTGAGAACTTTCAAACGAGAATGACTAAACATGGTATTTCTCTTCTTTAAAGTGTGCCTCCGATGCCGTTAGCAGCAAGGCACGGGGAACAAATCGTACTGACCCCGCAGCCGCCTACAGCCGCGAGAACCTATCACTCAATGACGCATCCGGTGGGAGGGTTAAGACCGCATTTGCTTTCGGATAAGGAAAACAAGAAGCACTGCTGGAGCTGGAACGCCGCGGCTACACCGTGCGGCGAGTCGAAGGCTATTCCGCCATCGATCAACGGTCGTAGAGCCGTATTGGTGTTTGGCGTTGGGGCTATTTTTGCGGGGACGGCTGTCTTGACGTGAGCAGGGTTTAGATCAGGGCATGAACCTTCAAGTCTCAGATTCCCAAGCTGTTGATGGACCGACGAATTGCCAGATGGTCGCCAAGCATGTTCCGGTCAGCATGCAGCCGAATGTGTATAAGATACACGGAATCACGGCGGCTGATTCGTCGCCGAAGAGTCCTTTGGCCAGAGCGATTCCCGCTCCGGCGTTCTGCATGCCCACTTCCAGAGTCAATGCGCGGCGCATGGGTTCGTCCAAGCGAGCCATCGCGCCGCCGAAGTATCCGGCTAGGTAGCCACCGAGATTCAGCAGTGCCAGTACGGTTAGCAAGCCGGTACTCGCTTGAGCAACTCCGGATCGGTTCAGTGCCACGGCAATCGCGATGATGGCCAGAATCGCAAGGTTGGCCACCGTCGACGCATACTTCTCGGATCGCGTGCGAAACGCACCGACAAAACGACTCAGCAAATGCCCCACGTCGGCCAGAAATAGGCGATGCCGGAAGACGTTAGTAACCACAGAAAAATGTCGCGTTGCAGCATATTATTGGCAGAAGAATGTCGATAAAGTGGCGGTGACGCTTCTTTTCGGTGACCAGTGAACTCAGCAAAACAATGCCCGGCAATTCTTTTGGACAATTCTTCCGCATCACAACGGCTGGCGAAAGTCACGGCCCCGGAAATGTGGTGATCATTGATGGAGTTCCTCCCGGAATTCCGATTTCGGTCGAAGATCTGATGGTCGACATGAATCGCCGTCGTCCCGGTCAAAGCAAACTGACGACGCAGAGGAAAGAAGCCGACGAACCAGAATTCCTCGCCGGCGTCTTCGAAGGCCGCACAACCGGAACCAGCGTCGCCATTTTGATACGCAACACCGACCAACGCAGTAAAGACTATTCGGACATCAAGGATAAGTATCGTCCTGGTCACGCGGACTACACCTACGACGCGCGGTATGGTTTTCGGGACTACCGAGGCGGCGGCCGCAGTAGTGCTCGCGAAACCACAGCGCGAGTCGCGGCGGGGGTGATTGCCAAGAAGCTGATTGCACGTGAATTCGGCGGACAAGTTGTGGGCTATGTTTGCCAAGTCGGCAGCGTTAAGGCCAACATTGCTGAGCCGGAACACGTGACACTGGAACAGGTGGAACAACTTCCGGACGGTTCACCCAACATCGTCCGTTGTCCTGACTACGCTGCCGCCGCGAAAATGATTGACGTCATCGACGCGGTGCGTAAAGACACGGATTCTATCGGTGGCGTTTCTGAAATCGTGGCCACTGGCGTGCCAGCTGGGCTTGGCGAACCGGTGTTCGATAAGATCAAAGCTGACCTCGCCAAGGCACTGTTCAGCTTGCCGGCTGTCTTGGGCGTCGAATACGGCATTGGCTTTGGCTGTGCCGAATTGCGCGGCAGTGAAAACAATGACCTTTTTGAATCCCAAGACGGTGAGATCACGACAGCATCAAATCGCCATGGCGGAATGTTGGGCGGGATTACTTCTGGCCTGCCAATTGTGTTGCGTGCGGCCATCAAGCCGACCAGCAGTCTGGCTAAAGAGCAAGCCACTGTGACTCATGATGGCCAGTCCACCACCATCAGTACCAAGGGGCGTCACGATCCGTGCCTGTTGCCGCGATTTGTGCCCATGGGCGAAGCGATGGTCGCGATCGTGCTGGCCGATCACTGGCTACGCTGGAAAGCCATTCGTTCAATCTAGTGCAACTGGCCGGCAGTCTGTTCGGCCACTCGCAACTGACTGCGAACGGTGCCCTTCCAATGCCGTATGTCCACCAAGAACGGCACCAGAGAACGGTCGAAGCCTTCGTAGCTTTGGTACTCCGAAATGCGTTCTAGCTTTTGAGCCACAGTTAGTTCGGCGGGGTGACGCGTAATTGGTGAACGGCCCCAGACGATTTGTGAACCACCGACTGTTTCGATTTTGAATTGCAGATCATCGACATCGTCAGTGGCCGATGTCCGTGGTGGAGCGATAATGGTCTTCAATCCCAGACCGTTCCACCATGTCTGGCCCGATTCACTGCGAGTGGCCAAAACGGCGGCCAGCTGAGCGGCACCTGTGACCGCCGGGTCGCCCCAAGCTTCTCCCAGATTTCCGAGTGGAACACTGCTGATGTTGCGAATAATCGGATAACGACTGATGTCCGCTAGGCTAAAGTCTTCTTTGGGCAGCGAATGTCCGTGGCGATCGATCGGGTAACAGTTCCCACCAATCACTTCCACCATTGCCACAGGTTCACGATAGACAACTTCCACGTGGACTCGCGCGGGATAAGCTTTGCGAACTTGGACCAGCCGTTCGATCCACGGATGCGAATAGCACGCCATGGCAATTTTTTCACTCAGCTTAGGATCCAGCAACGACAACGGCTCATCAAATCCAGCTCGGGCAAAGATTTTCTGAACGATGTCTTCCGGAATCCAGCGCGGCAGTGGTTGCGTGATCTGCACCTGCTCGACACCGACTTGATACTCTTGACGGTTGTCCAGTTGCGGCAGTTGTTGTTCGACCTGTGGCCAGAACAGCCACGACAATGCCAAGACCGCAGCGATAGAAAGTCGCAATGGGCTAAACAGCCAACCTACGAAACGCTGACGGATCGTCACGCCTGTGGAGGTTTTTTTTCGGGGTGTTGTGGTGCGAGCCATCGAGGCTTAAAAGACTAACGGAACATTGGAACTTGAGTGACCAGACGGTTGCTCAATCGAACGCACTGTTCGAGTAAACTGTTGTGAAGTCAATCCCCTGATTGCAGCCAGAAGAGTGATTGAAGCTTGCCTAACCGGACAGCGGCAGAATCTGCCGGACGTCACGGAAGGCGGAGTGCAACGCGCGCCAATCTATATCTCAAATCTGCCATAGTTCGGCATCGACTGCCTCGAAATTTTGCAGATAGGCTGCTTCGTGGGTGGGAATTTTCTGAGCCAGCGGGTGTTGCGGGTTAGGAAATTCAGGCAATGTTTCCAACGTTATGGAATCGGGCAATCGAAGTCAGAAGCGGTTGAGTTCGTCGCCCGGAATGGCTGCTGACAGTCAACCGGAACAGTTGACACAATCCGGAAACTCAGCGCAGTTGACAAAGCTGATGGTGCATTTCGACAACAACTCGTCTGCCAACCGGACAACCTCAACCGGCAGTAATTCTTGGGGCTAGCTTTACGATGATGCTTGGACTTCCTCCTGTCATCACAGCATCTGAACCTACCACCGCTCACATCGGAATGTCTTGCAATGCCAGCTGAAGTTTTCAAGTATCGACTGATTACCCGCAGTGACTTCGACGGCCTTGTCTGTGCCGCTCTGCTGCGAGAACTGCAAATGCTGGACGACATTCTGTTTGTTCATCCCAAGGATATGCAGGATGGACTGATCGATGTGACATCCCGCGACATTATTACCAACCTGCCCTACGTCGAAGGTTGCCACTTGTGTTTTGATCACCACTGCAGCGAAGCCGTTCGCAATGGAAATGTCGTCCGTCAGAACTATATTCTTGACCCTGATGCTGAGTCTGCGGCCCGCGTTGTTTACAACTACTTCGGCGGCCCCGGACGATTCGCCGGAATCAGCCATGAGATGATGGAAGCGGTCGATAAAGCCGACTCCGCTCGTTTTCATCGCGACGAAATTTTGGATCCCAAAAACTGGGTGATGTTGAACTTTGTCATGGACCCGCGAACGGGCCTTGGACGTTTTCGAGACTTCCGAATTTCAAACTACCAGCTGATGATGGCGCTCGTCGACTACTGCCGCACGCATACCATCAAAGACATCATGGCGTTGCCCGATGTCCGCGAACGGGTGGAGCTGTACAATTCTCAGCGTGAGAAATTTTTGGAGCAGGTCGCGCGCTGTTCTGGAGTTCACGGCAATGTTGTCGTGCTGGATTATCGCAACGAAGAAACCATCTATTCGGGTAACCGATTTCTGGTCTATGCGTTGTTTCCGGAATGCAATGTTTCGATCCATATGATCCACAGCCGACAACCCAACACGACGGTTGTGGCCATGGGCAAATCGATTCTGAATCGAACCAACCCCGCCGATATTGGTGCGCTGTGTCTGCACCACGGTGGCGGTGGACACGCGGCTGCCGGAACCTGTCAGATACCGGCGTCTGAGGCAGACGAATTGGTGCCATCCATTGTGTCGGCGCTGGACAAAGCGATTGCGCCCATGGACGCATTGATTCCCGCTTGATCGCTGAAACCGCTACGCGCCGAACTTGCGAATTTCGCGTTGACGCTGTTGTTTGGGGCGATAGGCTTCGAAGCCTTCCACGCGGTATTCCGGCAAAACGGTGTTGATCCGCATTTCGATGTTGGTCAATTCGCCGCCCTGATCCAGTCGCACGAATGTGATGGCGCGGCCGTTTTCGGCGGATGACAGACGTCCTGTGCGCCCGACACGATGAACGTAGTCGTCGCAATATTCGGGGATGTCGTAATTGATGATGTGTGAGATTCCACTAATATCGATCCCACGCCCGACAACATCTGTCGCGATCAGCAGGCGGAGTTTGCCGGCTCGCAAATCTTTGATCACCTTGTCGCGTTTGCGCTGCGGCAGGTCGCCATGGATCGCAGCGATGCGGTCTGATTTTAACCGTCGTGAAAAGGCTTCCAGCAGCTTGTCCGCGCCGCGTTTGGTGCGGGTGAACACGATTGCCTGAGCTGGTTTTTCTTGGGCCAGCACACGCAGTAGCAACGATCGTTTGCGATCTTCGTCGACAGTCACGTAATACTGTTCGATCGTATCAACCACCACGTTGGCTTCAGACAAGTCCACCATGTCTGGGTCGATCATGTATTTGCGAGCAAGTCGCTCAACGGGTTCCGGCATCGTGGCTGACAGCAGCAATGTTTGGCGTTTGTCAGGACACTGTTTGATGATGCGTTCGATGTCCGGACGGAAACCGATATCCAGCATGCGGTCGGCTTCGTCAAGGACCAAGACTTTCAGCTTATCTAGCTTTAGGTTGCCGCGTTTCAACAAGTCGATGACTCGACCCGGTGTCCCGATCACCACCATCGCGCCGTTTTCGATGTCTTGGACCTGCTGGTGAATCGGTCTGCCTCCGACACCCAGCGCTAAGCGAAGTCGTCCGCCGCACAGCTTCTTGGATTCCACCAGCAGTTGTTCGCTGAGCTCGCGGGTGGGAGCCAGCACCAAAATCTGGACGGCCGGCATTGTTAAATCGGCGCGTTCCATGGACGGCAGCATGAAGGCCGCCGTTTTGCCAGTTCCTGTTCGTGCCTGCCCGATGCAGTCACGTCCGGTCAGAGCGATTGGAATGAGCCGAGCCTGAATGGGGCTCGGGGTTTCGTAACCGTTTTTCGCCAGCGTGGCTAGGGTACGTTCGTGAAGTCCGAGTTTGCGAAACGTCGTATCTGATAGAACTTGCAAGTGTGCATCCAAATTGGGAGCTGTTGGGGGAGCCAGGCGAAGAAGTCCGCTGGCTCAATAGTGCCGAATTTCGATGCAGCGGGCCTGCAGCAATTGCAGGCTGGGATGCTTAGGCGAGCAAATCCCAGCGAACCGAAAAAGCAAGAACGGAACAAGCGCCGTTCTGACGTGCCGGTAGTCTACCACTCGGTTTTTCAGGGGTCAATCACCAGTTGCCAGTGGCAGCCGTTTGCCCGCCTTTCCCTGTTTGAGTACGAAATCTGCTGAAAACCAGTCGCCAATTGCTGCTTTTTCTCACGCGACTCCTGACTCTTACGCCCGGAAACATTGGGATAATCGGCACGTTGCCCTCAGCGGTGATGTATGTTTGTGCTGGGCAGATGTCAAAGCTTGTTCACGGCAATGCGTTGTCGAAATACTAATCAGGCTGTTCTCACCAGATCCTTGGAACACGCCAGACCGCTGCTGAAGTCTCACCACAGTACAAATCATGCCTCGAGGTTCGACGAAATCTCCCTATCGCTGCAGCTTTTGCCGCGAACGCCTGACCCCCATTCCGATGGAGGGTTCAGACTATCTGCGCGCATTCATGTGCGTGCGGCCGTTTCAGTGTCCCCATTGTTTTACTTCTGTAAATCGCCCCTTCGCCTGGATGACACGCATCCCGTTGCTGGGCTGGATCGCCAAAGGGTCTGTGTTTTCGCGAGCGTCGAAACCGAAATCCGGTGTGCTGCCAACTCGAGACAGCGATGCGATCAGCCCTGCTACCAAAGCGGTCGCTCGATTCGGAAGATGGGTGACGCATTGCGAGCGACAGATTGGCCGCTTCTTCAAAGCTGTGATCAGCCGAATCTGGGCGATCGTTTGGTTTATTCCCAGCCTGTTGTTGGGACGCGGGAAACGCCGTTCTTCTAACAGCGACTTCCTGAAACCACGTCGTTAGGCGGCTGTTGATTAAACCAACGCGCCGGTAGAACGCAACCGGCGCTATTCGCGGTTCAGTGTTTCGTCCATGTTCAGCAACATCAGGCAAGCGGATGTCCAAGCGGCATGAACAGCACGATCCAGTGTTGTGTCACGAGCAGAGTCGCCGACTGTCAGCAGTTCTTCCGCCGCACTGATATCCGCTTCATACTGCTGCTGACTTCGACGCAACCCGCGTTGCAGCACACTGGCTTCTTCCGGTGATGGTTGCCGGCCGAGGATGCTGAGGAACGCATACTGAATGCGATCTTCGGTGGCTACCAAAGAGTCATCCGTCAGCAGTTGCTGCGCCAATGTGCGCGCCGCTTCCACGTAGGCTGTTTCGTTAAACGTCAGCAGAGTGTGCAACGGGGTGTTCGTCCGCAGCGTCTTCACCGTACACGATTGGCGAGACGCATTATCGAAGAGCATGGTCGGCGCAATGATGCGGCGCCAAAAAATGTACAGACTGCGGCGATACAAACTTTCACCCGTATCCTGCTGGTAACTTTTTTTGCCGAACGTCGCTTCTTCCCAGACACCCGCTGGTTGGTAAGTATTTACGGGAGGCCCACCGAGCTCTCGATGCAGTAAACCAGCGGCAGCCAAGGCTTGGTCGCGCAGCATCCAAGAAGACAGCCGGAAACGAGACGCTCGAGCCAGCAATCGGTTCTCCGGATCGTCTTCGGCCAGCGAATCGCGATTGATCGACGATTGTCGGTACGTATGACTCATCAGAATCGTTTTGATCAACCGCTTGACGTCCCATCCGTGATCGCGAAAGTCGGCGGACAGCCAATCCAGCAGATCTTTGTACTCGGGGTACTCAGCCTGCACACCGAAGTCTTCCGTTGTCTTGACCAGCCCCAGCCCGAAGAACTTTTGCCAAATTCGATTCACGGTGACTCGAGCGGTCAACGGATGTTCGTCCGACACCAACCAGCGGGCGAGGTCCAGTCGATTTCCGCGATCACCGGCAACCGACATTTGCGGCAGACTCACGGGCGTTGTTGCCGTCACTTCATGGTCCGTCACGTCATTGTAGAGGCCTCGATTGAGCGCGAACGTTGGTCGCCATGTTGGCTGGTCTTCCATCACCATCACTTTGGGTGCGGCTTTGTTGATCGCTGTTCGTTTTTCAGTCAGCGATGTTTGTGACTGCAGTAGCTGTGCATAGGCGGGGTCCTGTTTCAGAAAATAATCGCGGACGGCCACTTTCTGTTCTGCGGATCGTTTGTCGGGTGCAACCTGCAGCGCTGTTAGAACGTTGTCGTTTTGCGAGGCCAGTTGCGGTTGTGAAGCTGAAGTGGTGGCGATTCGAAATCGTCCAAGATTATGAAACGCGTGGACCGAATCATGTCTGAGCACAACGCGCAGACGATCTTGGGCCTGAGCTTCAATTCCTGCGGCGAATCGAAATACGGCGGCGTGAGCCTGCTCGATTGGTTGGCCATTGTACACGGCCCACCCGGTTTGATTGTTGCCATCGTAGGCTGAGGCGATCGTCAGATTTCCCTGCTCGAACGTGGCTTCCGCGCTGTCGATTTTGAGCGGCGTTGTGGCATCCCCGCGCAGGATCGTGAATTCAATTTCTGTTAACACAAAGTTACCACTATCGGAACGAGCCAGTCCCCCCTTCGTCATGGACTCATGCGGAATGGCTTCCAGTCGGATACCAGTCAACGGACCTGCTGACAAAGGATATTCGATTGTGTAGACGTCGTTTTGGGCATTGTTACCGTCGACAAGAATGGACTGATCATCCAGTTGCCGCAAGGTCTGATGTTGAGCCTGCAACGACGTCGCGTGTGCGCTGTTCCAGTCGGTCAGCGATTTTTGCGTCAACACGTGTTGTTCCCATGTCGCCTGTGTGGGTTCCAACACACTGAGGCGTTCGGCCAGCGACGTTTTTGTCACGCTGAGTTGCTGATTCACATTCGCCAACTGTTGTTGCTGTTCAGCGCTGAGTGCGGGCATGATGGGTGCGGTTTGAGGATCTCCGCCGCCGCCTGTGACGGGTGTTTGGTTAAAGAACGCATAGAACTGGTAGTACTCGTTCTTCGTCAACGGATCGTATTTGTGATCGTGACAGCGGCAGCAATTCAGCGTCAGCCCCAGCCAGACTGTGCCCATTGTTTCTGACATATCCATCACGTAGTCGACGCGATTTTCTTCTGGAATCCGCCCGCCTTCCCCGTTGATCATGTGGTTGCGACTAAACCCCGTCGCAATTTTCTGTTCGGTTGTTGCTGCGGGTAACAAATCACCCGCCAGTTGCAGCGTCGTAAACTGATCGAAAGACATGTTGCTGTTGAATGCATCCACCACCCAGTCTCGCCACGGCCACATGGTTCGTTCGCGATCTCCCTGATAACCGTTGGTGTCCGCATAGCGCGCGGCGTTCAACCAATCCCACGCCATTCGTTCGCCGAAGGCGGGTGAGTTCAACAGCCGGTCGACCGCTGTTTCATATCGATCAGAACTGTCGTCCGCGCTGAAGTCTTGGACTTCAGCAACTGTGGGTGGCAATCCCGTTAGGTCGAGGCTGATGCGTCGCAACAATGTGTGCGAGGCCGCTGCTGCAGAAGGCTGCATGTTTTTCTGCGACAGCTTACGTTGCACGAATGCGTCGATCGGATTGTGGACCGGAAAGTCCGTCAATGACGGCTGCGGAACTGGTGGCGACGTCAGCGCTTCGAACGCCCAATGGTTGCCCCATTTCGCGCCCGATGTGATCCATGCTTCCAGCGTTTTTTGTTGCGCCGTCGTGAGTTGGCGATTGGAATCGGGGGGCGGCATGATCTGATCGGGATCGTTGGAACGAATCCGATTCAGAAGCTCGCTGGGCTGTTGGTCGGAGTGCTGAAGGACTTGTGCGGCGTCTTCGGCCAGATCAAGTCGCAGGTCGGCCGATCGTTGTTCTTCGTCCGGGCCGTGGCAGAAGAAACAGTTCTCGGACAGAATCGGCAGCACATCACGTGAGAACAAAATGTCCGCTGACTCGTCCGCCATTGCAGACGTGGCGAAGGCAACACAGGCGACAACCAAACAGCTGGTGGTGAGAGCGCATCGCAGCATCGTGAGGGCTCACTGAGGAGGGAGGGAATCAGAGGTGGGCTGGGCTGCACCCAGTGACTCCACCAATGTTAACCTCACACGCCGACCACCGCAAATTTCACGCAGTACGAATCGGCCGTCCCCCACCGATTTCACCAAGCTGTCGATTTCGTGAGCGGCACGGCGCTAGCCCAATGGCACCAGCTTTGTTTATGCGACTTGTTAGTAGTCCCGCCTTTAGGCGGAATTTGCATGGAATTCCGCCTAAAGGCGGGACTACAAACCCAAAGCTGGTGCCGTGCCGCTCACGAATTTCGATTAACTTCCGGCTACTCCGCTTCAACTGGCTCGGGGTTGTTCTTACGTTCCAGAGCAGCCGCTTCGCGCTCTTCAATCGCCTTGACTGCCAGCAGTCGACGTTTGACAGTGCGAACTTCGCCTTCGAAGTGCCGCCATTTTGGCTGACGACGACGCTGCTCAGGAGCAACCTTGTCCTTGTCCATCTGCTTTTCACAGTCGGCAAGATTCTGGGCAGCTAGTTTCAGCTGTCGTTCAATTCGTTCGCGGTCCATTGTTCGGCTACCGGCAATATTTAGAGTTGGAATGGAAATTCTGAACAGTATGCTCAGGCGATGATTTTTGGCAAGCCGGGCATTGTGGCGAAATCCTCGCGATTCTTCAACGGGAAAGTCGCTTATTCACCGGGAGTTGGGCAGTTCCTTGAGTTTCCGGCGCAGCTGCCCCACAATCGGCTTCCAAATGCCGCTCAAGCCGAAGATCCGCCCGAGCTACACTAATCGTCTCAGCAAAACGTCCGACTTGGGCGATTTTCATACTTTGAACCCATCCCCCATATTTTTGCAATCATGTCAGAACACCGCTCACGCCTTGATTTCGCTCTAAAAATCAGTCTGGATGCCGCTGAAATCATTCTCAGCCACTACCAATCGCAGACTCTGGGCATCGAATCCAAAGCTGATGATTCTCCCGTCACAGTGGCCGACAAAGGGGCCGAACAGCTGATCCGAGCCGCTTTGGCCAAGGAGTTTCCGAGCGATGGGATTTTGGGCGAGGAATTCGGGGATGTGGCCAGTTCCAGCGGCTATCGCTGGGTGCTGGATCCAATTGACGGCACCAAACCGTTCATCTACGGCGTTCCCCTGTTCGGCACACTGATCGGCATCGAATTCGAAGGGCGCATGGTGGCCGGGGTTTGCCGCTTGCCAGCTCTGAACGAAGTCATGTATGCCGTCGAGGGTGAAGGCGCGTGGTGGAAAATTGGAGACGCCGAACCGACGCGCGCTCGGGTGTCGCAGGAAACCGATCTGGCGAAGGCTCGGCTGATGTTTACCGAACCCACATCCGACATTCGTTGCGGACGTGGCGAGGTGCTGCCAAAGCTGTTGCAGAAGGTTCGGATCGCGCGAGGCTGGGGCGATTGCTACGGCCACATGCTGGTCGCGACCGGTCGCGCAGACATTGCCGTTGACCCGCAGATGTCCGCGTGGGACATCGCTGCGTTGATCCCGATTGTCCGCGAAGCAGGCGGCAGCTGCACCGACTGGAAGGGGGAGGAAAACATCACCGGCGGCGATGGTGTTTCTGTGACTCCAGCTTTAAAAGACGCCGTGTTCGATTTGTTGAAAGACGCTCCACCGATTCGTAAAGCTTAGAAAGTCGGCCAGCCGTTTTGGCGCTAGCCACGGACCCAAACAACCGTGGCTAGCGCCAAAACGGCTGGAAAACACAAACCACTTCAGACGGCTGAAGTGCTACTGGAAGTCGCTGAATGTCCGAACCAGATCACAATCCTTTCGCTGCACCGCAGAGCGAGAACCTTGTCGCAATGCCAGCGGGTCACGTTGACTTCGAAGCCTTGCGGACAACAGGCAACGGACTGCGACTGATCTACTTCAGCTTGTTGTTGCTGGTGCTGTTGGTGTTCACTGTGTTTGGTGTCACTTTCTTTGCGAAACGGTCACCCGGTCCAAGTCAGTCTGGTCTGGCGGTTCTTGTGGTCACCGGAATCGGAGTGCTGCTGGTTGCTGTAATGTCGTTGATCGGCGGAATCATGTGTGTCACAGTTCCAAGGGAATCGGGTGGAAAGGGCTTCGCGACCGCCAGCGTTGCGATTCAGGGAGTCAACTTGCTGATCATGTTTTCCGGAATCTTTCTCGGATTCGTCCTAGGAAATATGATTGCGAGCCTGTTGAACGTGATGTCCCTGATTTCGTTCCTACTGTTTCTACGCTGCCTGTCGTCGTTTATTCACCGTGACGATTTGCGGCGGCGTGCGTCGCGTTTGGTGACTTTTGTGCTGATTTATGGGACCGCTATTATCGCAGCGGCGGTGAGCCCGATTCTTGGCGCGTTGAATTATGGTCTTGTTGTGGGGCTGATCGGTGGCGTCGGTGCCTTGGTTCTGTTCGTGATGTTCGCCAATCTGGTCCACGACCTCAGCAAAGCGATCCGCCATCCGGAAAGCTCTTCTGGGGATACTCGAGGCTACGTTTAATCGGTCGACTACTTCGACAGATACAGCCGCTGAATGTCTTCTAGCGTGACAGTAATTGTGCGCGTGAATCCTGTGTGGCTGCGTTCGTACAGGATGTTGCTGGCTAATGCGGCGTGTTTGTGGATTTCTGTTGCGACCCACTGACGGTCTTCGGCAGACAGTTCGCCGACGGCGTCATCCCAGAGGGTGCGGGTTTCCATCACGAGATCGTCTATGCGGGCATCGAACTTTTTCATGGGATCGTCTTGTCTCGCAAGAAAAGCCCGTCACTGTTGCAGTGCCGGGCTTTCGGATTTTTGTTTATCGACAACCAGAAAGTCTAGTCGACAGTCGCCATGCTCACTAGCTTGCGAGCCCGTTCCAATTTTTTCGTCTGTAACGCGATCTCCGTATCCGTAGACGGCTTCTCAGACTTCGCACTCGCCAATTCTTTGGCGGCCGCTGCGCGACTGATTTTCGCCACCGGCATCGCAGCGTTTGTCAGCACACTGACCTGCCCGGCTTTGATTTGAATGAAGCCGCCTTCAACAAAATAAGACTCGCTGCTGCCATCCGTGCCGTTCAACTTGAGCTCGCCAATACCCAAACGCCCCACCAACGGTGCGCGCCCCGGATAAACTCCGGCACTACCGTCGAACATCGGGACTCGAATCGATGCCACAGGGCGATTGAACAGAGTCTTTTCAGGTGTCACTAAAACTAAACGAAGGTCAGCCACGATGGTGTCCTGTCAACAATATTCGAATGGAAGCCGCAAAATCCGTCGCCGAGTCTACTTCTTGGCTTTCGCCTGCATTTCCTTGTACTGCTCTTCCGCTTCCTCAATCGCACCGACATACATGAACGCTGATTCCGGCAGATGATCCCACTTGCCGTCACAAAGTTCTTCGAAGCTGCGAATTGTGTCAGCCAGCGATGTGATTTTACCAGGCTTGCCCGTGAAGACTTCCGCCACCAAGAATGGTTGCGACAAAAAGCGTTCAATACGACGAGCACGATGCACGATCAGTTTGTCGTCTTCGCTTAACTCGTCCACACCCAGAATCGCGATGATGTCCTGAAGTTCACGATACCGCTGCAGTGTTTGCTGCACACGTCGAGCGATGTTGTAATGACGGTCGCCGACGTACTGCGGATCCAAAATTCGGCTCGAAGAACCCAACGGGTCGATCGCTGGGTAAATCCCTTTTTCCGAAATCTTTCGTTCCAGATAGATGAATGCGTCCAAGTGAGAGAACGCGGTCGCTGGAGCGGGGTCGGTGGGGTCGTCCGCAGGGACATAGACCGCTTGAACCGATGTGATCGCTCCTTTTTTGGTCGACGTAATTCGTTCCTGAAGTTCTCCGAGTTCCGTCCCGAGCGTCGGTTGGTAACCGACCGCAGACGGCATCCGTCCCAGCAAAGCAGACACTTCAGAACCCGCTTGTGAGAAGCGGAAAATGTTATCCACGAACAACAGCGTGTCTGTACCGGTGGTGTCGCGGAACCATTCCGCCATCGTCAAAGCAGACAAAGCCACGCGCAGACGAGCGCCCGGTGGTTCGTTCATCTGACCGAACACCATACAAGTTTGCTCAATCACCGAACGACCCGTGTCGCCAATCTGAGCTTCCTGCATTTCCAGCCACAGGTCGTTTCCTTCACGAGTTCGTTCGCCGACGCCAGCAAACACAGAGTAACCGCCGTGGGCACTGGCGATCCGCGCGATCATTTCTGTGAGGATGACGGTTTTGCCCAGACCGGCTCCGCCGAACAATCCCGCTTTACCACCCCGCACAAAGGGCGTCAGCAGGTCGACGACCTTGATCCCGGTTTCGAACAATTCTGTCTTGGACGACAGGTCTTCCAGCTTTGGTGGACGACGGTGAATCGCCCAGCGATCTTCGTACTCAACATCGCCGCGACCATCAATGGCATCGCCTGTGACGTTAAAGACGCGTCCCAAAGTTCCCTTACCGACCGGAACGGACAGCGGTCCACCCGTGTCGGTCACCGTCATGCCGCGGACCATACCTTCGGTACTGCCCAACGCGACGCAACGCACTTTGCCGCCCCCAAGGTGCTGCTGAACTTCACCGGTAATGCTGATCTCAATACCGTTCGTCGATTCCTGCACCTTCAACGCATTGTAAATATCCGGAAGGCTGCCTTCAGGAAACTCAGCATCAAACGTTGAACCGATAACCTGAGTTACCGCACCTGTTTTTGTATCGCTCATTTTTCAAACCTTGGGTTTGAGTTTTCAGTGTCTAGTTTTGAGTTTTCCGCTGGTCTTCAAGAGCCAGCTTTGAGTCATCGGGGACAACGCCCTGACGACTGCCAGCTGCAGTTTGAAAACACTATTCCAAAGCGGCGGCACCACCAATGATTTCAGCCAGTTCTGACGTGATGCCGGCCTGACGTGCTCGGTTGTACTGTTGCTTCAGGTCTCCAGCCATTTCATCAGCGTTTTCAGTCGCACCCTTCATCGCCACCATACGAGCAATCTGCTCACTGACGGCGGCATCTAGGAAACACTTAAACAGCTTGGCACGAAATGCGGCCGGAACAATTTCTTCCAGAATCTCTTGTGGAGACGGCTGGAATTCGTAGTCAACCGTGGCCCCACCGCCGGTCGGCTCTGCATCCGATTCCTGACCCGACAGACTCGACAGCGGCAGAATCGATTCGACAACGCTGACTTGCCGTGAAATCGATTGAAATTCGGTGTAAGCCACATCCAGACGATCGATGCGTCCGGCAATGTAATCTGCAACGTAGCGGGTCCCCAACTCATTCACCTGAGCAAACGTGGGGGCGTCTTCGAAGTGAGTGTAGGAACGATCCAGATCGATCTTTTGGAAATTCAGAAACTTGATGCCCCGCTTACCAGAAACTTCCAGCGTGTAATCAATTCCGTCATTCTTGAGCGTCTTGAGTTGCTTCATCGTATTTCGAAGCACGGCACCATTGTATCCACCGCACAATCCACGGTTGGAGGTCAACACCAGTAAGACGGACTTTTTGGTCTCAGGCCGCTCTTCGAGCAGCGGGTGTGAGAACTTCAAATCTGCCGTGCCAAGGTCTCCGACAATTTCGGAGATCTTCTTGGTGTATTCAGCCGCTTCCGTGGCGCGATCCATGGCTTTCTTGAAACGACTGGTCGCAATCAGCTCCATCGTCCGCGTGATTTTGCGGATGTTGCGAACGGACTTCAGTCGTTTAACAAGTAAGCGTGCGTTGGCCATGGGGCAAAGAGTTCAGTTTTCGGTGTTCAGATTTCAGTGAAGACGACCAGATTCGAAACCAGCCGTCCAAGAACGGCAATCGAATGCTATTCACTCGCGATGCGAGCCAGAAACGCTTCCAACGCAGCTTTCAAACCGTTCTCAACTTCGTCCGTCAATGCTGCCACAGAGATCAGATTGTCACGCATCTCAGCATGCTCGTCCTGAATAAATTGAAGCAGCTCTGTTTCTCGTTTTTGCACGTCTGCGACCGGCACTTTATCGAAGTAACCTCTCGCACCCGCATAGATCACAATGACTTGGTCAGCCACATTCAACGGAGCATTCTGAGGCTGCTTCAGCAGCTCAACCATGCAATAGCCACGGTCGAGTTGCTGTTGTGTGGCGGCGTCCAATTCTGTGCCCAGTTGAGCAAACGCTTCCAATTCGCGGAAGGCCGCTAAGTCGAGTCGCAGAGAACCAGCGATTTTCTTCATCGCCTTGGTCTGAGCATTTCCACCGACGCGAGAGACTGAAATACCGACGTTGATCGCCGGTCGAATGCCCTTCCAGAACAGGTCTGGTTCTAGGTAAATCTGACCATCCGTAATAGAAATCACGTTGGTCGGAATGTACGCAGACACTTCGCCTTCGAGCGTTTCGATGATCGGCAGAGCCGTCATGGAGCCACCACCCAGTTCGTCGCTGAGCTTGACCGCACGTTCCAGTAGCCGACTATGACAATAGAACACGTCTCCAGGAAACGCTTCACGACCGGGAGGTCGACGCATCAACAAGGACAGCTGGCGATAAGCAATGGCTTGCTTGGACAAGTCGTCGTACACAATCAGCGTGTCTTCGCCGTTGTACATAAACTGTTCAGCCATCGCCGCACCGGAGTACGGAGCGATATACTGAATTGGAGCCGGATCGGCAGACGTGGCCACAACCACGATTGTGTAATCCAGTGCTCCGTGTTCGCGAAGTGTTTCCACAACACCCGCCACCGAAGCCGCTCGCTGACCGCAAGCCACATAGACACACTTAACACCGTTGCCTTTTTGGTTCAGGATGGTGTCAATCGCGACGGCCGTTTTGCCCGTCTTACGGTCGCCAATGATCAACTCTCGCTGACCACGACCAATGGGAGTCATCGCGTCAACCGCTTTGATACCCGTCTGAAGCGGCACTTTAACGGGCTGACGCCCAGCCACGCCGACAGCTTCATGCTCAACCGGACGAGTTTGACTCGTCATGATCGGGCCCTTGCCGTCCAAGGGATTACCCAAAGGATCGACCACGCGACCAAGCATGGCGTCGCCGACCGGCACGGACAATAGCGTCCCTGTCGATTTGACTTCGTCGCCTTCGCGAATTTTGAGGTAGTCCCCCAAAATTACGACACCGACGCTATTTTCTTCGAGGTTGAAGGCAAGGCCGCGAATTCCACTAGGGAATTCCAGCATCTCACCAGCCATGGCATTGGACAGGCCCGTGCATCGTGCGATGCCGTCGCCTACTTCAATCACACGACCAACTTCTGCGGTCTGAATTTGACCGCGAAAGTCTTCAATCTCCTTCTGGATGACTGAAGCGATCTCGTCCGCTTTGAATTTCATGTAATGTTCTCTCCGTCAAACGACCCGTGAGTGTTTTCAGACGGGTTCGCAGAGATGAATCGTAAACAGTGTCACCGACCTGAATGATCAGGCCACCGATCAAAGATTCGTCCACCGATTCCAGCAGAATCGGATCGAATCCGAGTTTATCTTTCAACTGTGTTGTGATTTCAGAACGCGACGCATCCGACAACGGCTTCGCACTGCGAATCTGAACTCGCCGGCGCCCCGAATTTTCTTCTTGGATCTGAACCACGACCTCCCGAATCTCAGCCGTGAGGCCGAATCGACCATGACGCACCAAAGTTTTTAGGAAGTTGGTCAAGAATTCGGATGCCTTCGGGGCAACCACACGGTCAATCAAACCAAGTTTTTCGTCGCGACTCACAGACTCCGAATTCAGCAGATTCTGGAACTCTGGGAAGTGCCCCAGGACATCATCCACGAAACTGCCAAGTTCTTCCTGCGGATCGCTGACATTGTTCTGCGCTGCTGCACTCAAATAAGAACGAGCGTAAAGACTCGCAACGGCCTTCGCACCGGGATCTTCCAGTACTCGGTCAGTTCGAGTTTTCAGTTGCTCAGACATTTGAGTTACTCGCAAATTCAACACAGAACACAGTTCTGGACTACCGCCCGGAAGACAGTAGCTATCGTTTCAATCTTTTCCTGCTGACAGCTGTGGCCGAAATGCTCGAACCAAACACTGCATCAACGGGCACTAGCCGGAAATTTCCGCCAAGGCTTCCTGAATCAATCGCTCTTGGTCATCGCCGCTTAGAGCTCGACCCAGAACGCGTTCCGTCGCCGCTGCCACTTGAGAATTCACAGATGTGAACACTTCAGACAATGCAGTGTCTTTGGCCTGAGTGATATCGTCTTTGGCCCGGTCACGCATTGCCGTTACGTCGGCTTCCGCCTTGGCGACAATGTCCTTGCTGGTCCGTTCGGCATCACGTTTGGCTTCCGCCACCATCTCGGCCACAGTTTTTTCCGCTGCACGAAGCTTGTCTTCGTACTCAGCAATCATCGCCTGCGACTTTCGCTGGTTTTCTTCAGCCGCAGCAATCGCCGCTCGAATTCCAGCCTCCCGCTTGTCCAGCCCTTCAATCATCGGCCCCCAAGCGGCTTTTTTCAGTACGAACAGAAAGCATATAAAGGTAATCAACGACCATAGTGCGAGGTCGGTTTTCCAACCGGGAACACCAGTTTCGTGTCCGCCTGCATGGCTGTCGCCATGCTCTTCATGACTGTCATGAGTCGCATCGGCTGGTGTCGCGTCAGGCTCGACTGCTTCTACCGTCGCAGGTTTCTCTGCTGTCTCGTCCGCGAACGTGACAGGTGAAAATACTGCAGGAAGAATCAGCATGAACGCTAAAGCGAACACACGGTATGAGCTGGAGATGATGTTTGGCAAATACATTACGGCGCAATCCTGACCGGAACTGCAACAGGAAGACTAAAAAGGTGTGTGGCAATGTGCCCGCACGACCTACATGAAGCAGACGATCAGTGCGAAGAATGTCGCACCTTCGATCAGAGCCGCAGCCACGATCATCGTACCACGAATGTCACCAGCAACTTCTGGTTGACGTGCCATGCTTTCCACAGCAGCAGCACCGATCTTGCCGATACCCATGCCCGCACCAATCATGACCAGTCCAGCACCGAAGTACTTTGTGAAGTCGATGGAAAATGCAGGTCCAGCTTCCTGCGCCATGGCAGGAACACTTAGTGCAACAAAGGCCGCCATTACAAGCAGGCCGGTTCTCAGAAAACGACTCACGAGCCACTCCTCTTAAACAAAGTCTCGTCAGGAAACGTGTTAAATTCTCAGCATACCGCATGGCACACTGGGTTCGATTCAAACTTAGTGTTCGTGAACTGCACCAGCGATAAAGATCGTCGCCAGAAACGTAAAGACGTAAGCTTGCAAAAACGCTACGAACAATTCAAGACACCCAATAAAGATCTGCATCCCAATACTGCCCGCTGTAATGGGACCCCACAGAATGCCGGAATTTGCTCCGACAGCAATGAAGCCCAAGATCACTCCCAGAACAGTATGGCCACCCATGATGTTGGCAAATAATCGCACTGCCAACACGCCGTGCTTGATAAAGAAGCCAAAGACTTCGATACCAAAGATCCCGAATGTCAATGTTTTACCAAACGGGCCTGGAACCCCAGTGTCTGGCATCATATTTGTGAAGAAACCGGCTGGTCCCATGGCTCGAAATCCATATAACACTGTGGCGACGAAAGCACACAATGCCAAGGCAGCTGTAACACTAATACTCGCCGTCGCAGACCCCAGAAAAGGAATCGCTCCCAGCAAGTTACAGATCAAGATATAGAAGAAACAGCTCCACAGAAACGGCAGGTACTGATCCGCCGGATGTGCTCCGTGAACCGCCGTTGCATGACCATGAGTTCCGTGATCGTGACTTCCCTGACCGTGGAAGTCATACTCATCGCCGTGGTCGTGATGATCGTCTCCGATCGTCGGACGAACAACTTCGTCGCGAACAAACAGGGCAATCGCTTCCCAAAAATTCCAGAAACGTCCTTCGGCAGGTTTACCTGAAGCAACGCGTTTCGCAAGTCCGCGAAACACGAATAGGCAAATTGCAAAAGCCACAATCTGCAACACCATGAATTTGGTGATCTGCAGACCGAAGATTTCCGGTAGCGGAATATGATGACCACCCGGCAACTCAAAGAAGCCGAAGTCACGTACGTGATGGAAAGAATCGCCTGACATATTCAGCTACGAACCCTACGCCTCACCATGAACCCAACAGCAACGCAACTCCGCGTCACTCACCTTTACCTATCGAAGCACGACTGCTTTGAGTCGAAGTCTGTTTGCGTAGCAGCCAAACTTCCACGAATAAAGCCAGCAGATAAAAACCCACTAACCAGCCTGCGAAATCTCCCGGCCCAAATTCCGGGTGCCGTCTTTTCACAACCACAAACGCCCCGCCGACAACCGCCAGCCTCACGGACATCTGAACTAACATTGCACCAAGATCGTTCGGAAAGATATCAAGTGTTGCCAAGAACACAACGATCCACCCCGGAACTAAGCAGCAGATCGCCGCGATCGACATCCACCACACTCCATCTTGGCCACTCAAGGCTCTGGCAGGCCAAAAACTTACCACCCAGCCCATCGCGATTGCGAAGGTTAGGTAGATTGCTGGCTTAAGCACGCCTTGCTGCTGCTGTTTGTCGGTCACTCTGGGGGAGCTTCCTTTGCCTTTAACCGATCTTTTTGTTGCTGCGTTCGTTGATCGAGTCGAACCAACAACCTTCGTAATGATTCAATTGCAAACACACAGCCAATCAACAAACCACAGATCGTCAGTAGCGGCTTGTAACCGTACTTCGAATCCAACCAATACCCACCTCCCGCAAAAATGGCAACAGCGAGAGCCGCTGACATGACTTCGTGAGAATCGCGGTAAGCCTGAGCAATGCTGCTTATTCGACGGCGTCGACGTAACGTCGGTTCATCAACCATAGCACTTTCCATCTTCGCTGCCTGACAGACCCGCATCAGACTTGCTTCCCGCAAGGGCGTCGGGAGTCTACCTAGGCAATCGTCTCAGGCAAACGGCTACTGTTCATGATGCGTTGTTTCCCACAAACGGGATGCTTTGGTTCCCGAGCCTGACAGTGACGTTTGAGGCGACACGGCATCGTCTGGCAAGTGGGGATAGCCTCGCAGATCGTGTCACGGGGCGTTTGTTGATTGAGTCGGATCATCGCGATATTTCACGTGGCAGGCTTTGCAATTGGCGGTGATTCGGTTCGTCAGTTTTGAAAACAGCGCTGGTGAATCGCCAGCGGCAGCTGTCACACCTCGGTTGTTCAGCCCCGATTCCAGTTCCTCCGCGGCCGCCCTAGAATCTTCCAGCCACGCTCGGAAATCGTCTGGCCGTGCGGCCACTTCGTCGGTGCGCAGTAGTTCCGTATAGAGTTCGCGAATCAACAAGGCTGCATGAGCCGGTTCCGGATCTGGATGTGTTGATGGAGTCTTCCAACAGGATTCAGCGATGAGTTGTAAGTGGTCATTCGCGTGGGCTAACTGAACCATCGCTTCCGCCATCGGTGGTACCTGCTGCACGTCTTGAAATTCGATCTGCAATTGGTCCAGCAGCGCGGGATCGATTGCGGTCGCATCGCGAGCCGCTTGGTACAGCCGTTTGTGATCAATGGCCCGCTTGGTTACTGGGAATTGGGGTAGTCATTTTCGTTACAAAGTGGGAGATTTCTTTCTTCTATCGGAAAGGAATCCTGCATGTCGCGTCATACGGTGGAAGAATGTGCGGTCCGTGATTTGGCTCTGGATCGAGATGACCGCAGCTGTCCGGAGTGTGGGAGGCGGATGCATGTTCGATGTCGTCGGCAACCGAATATTTTGACTCTGGATGTACCGCTGCGGCTGAGCGTGGGGCTCGTGCAATGTCGCGATAAACTGTGTGAACACATGAAGCTGCACAATCCGGAACAGGAATCTGGTTATGCGATGCCGCGTTGGGGGATCGGCTGGGATGTCTTTTGCTGGATGGGTCAGCGACGGTTCTCACGGCACTGGTCGGTGCCTCAGATTCGCAATGAGTTGAGGGACACTTACGACCTCAAACTGTCCGATGATGCCATCGAAGACCACCTTGCTTCCTATCAGAACATGGTCGCCGCGCGGCATCACGATCCGCAGGAACTGGCGACCCTGACACCAAACAGATCGTGCTGACAATCGACGGGCTGCAACCGGAGAAGGGGCATGAGACGCTGGCGTTCGACAGCACGGCGAAGAAGAAAATGCGGTCAAAAATCAGGGGTTTGAGGGCTCTGGAGCGAGAAGTTCTGGAAGCACAGCAGACGCATCAAACGGAATCCGCTGCCAGCCTCGAACCGCTGCCTGCTGTTGCGGCAGGTGCGTCGCTAGCAGGCGAAGCGGGCGCTGTCGTGCTGGACTTTTGCAGTGCTGTGCGCGGCATTCTGAATGATAATCACGGCGGTCCGTGCAACCCGCCGGGGATTCGAATGGTCGATGCTCTGGCGGATGTGCAGGAGTCTCTCGCACGGATTGCGTTGTCTGGAAAATCGGGTCCCGCGTTCTCGTTGCTGGATCGGCTCAAAGGCTTCATCGATCGCGGTGTGGCGGAACAGCAGGACACTTTCTCCCGCGTGCGAGGTGAGGTTACACGACTCACGTTCGCGAAGTGGTGGAGATTCTGACGGTCGAAGATGGCCTGTCACTGGCCGATCGCGGGCCTCTGTTTGCGGCCAAGATCGTGGAGTTTCAATCGTTGTGCGATGACAAAATTTACAACACGATGGCGAAGTTGATGACGTCATTTCAGGTCGGTCTTTTCGCCGGTGCGCAACTGACCGACTATCCGCATGACAACCTAGATCTTGAGCGTTGGTTCCGATTACCGAAGTCCCATGAACGTCGCATTCACGGCCATCATCATGCGGGCATTCGTATCGTGCGCGAAGGAGCAACGCTGATTCCGACACTTGACGCTCACTCGGGGCATCCCGGAGTTTTCACCGAAGCGGAACTCGCGGCATTCGCGATGGCCACCGCTCCCGCAAGCCAGCTCGCATCTCAGCAAAGGCATGGCGTTATGAAAAAAGCCCGCTCAAAAAAAACGAATCTTCCTCCTGAATCAACTCGAAGAACGTATACTAAATCCCAGTGATTAAGCGGGCCATTGCCAATAGTGTTCAGCACGGGATTTGTTCGTGACTGACGATTAGTGTACGCATGAACAGTATTGCGCGCTGTGGCTGAATCTGCATGGCGGACTCTGACGCAAAACCAAAGTTGACCGAGCAGGATATCACCGGGCTGAAGTTCTTCGATCAGCTTGCGCCCCTGTTGCAGCGACTACACGACGACGCCTGTGAGCGCGACACCGCTAACAATCGTAAGCTGTTTTACGATCAGTACGGCATGTTGATGTTGCTGTATTTCTTCAACCCCATCGTGACCTCACTCAGAGGACTGCAGCAGGCCAGCGGTAAGCGCCCACCAGCACCATCCGTTGCCGGGGGTCGTCGGTTCTCAGTCTTCGGGCGTTTTGCTTGAGTCTGGCGAGTCGGCGTTCGAGCCGTGTGCGGTCTCGTCGGGCGGCGGTTTGGCGT
>JBDNHJ010000002.1:0-27541 GCA_041688835.1 Fuerstiella sp. | reverse complement strand
TTCTCCCGGCTCAAAGAATGCTGGGACGCGCATCAAGTCTCGAACAATCAGCACGACTCGCCAGCCATCAGCCACAAACCGCTTCGCCACAGGACTAAACGGACCAACATGCCCATAGCCGCCCCCCATTTCCCAGCAGTAAACGACAGTAGGCAAGGCGGTGTCTCCGATTCAAAATTGTTGCCATCATTCAGCACCGATCCCAACATGCTGGAATTTAACGCGCTCCGTTTTGAATGCAGTAGACCCGAGCGGCTGTGCGGATTAACAGGCGGTTGCCTGTGATGGCGGGTGTGGACATGGCCATATCGTCGTCGGCCAGAGTGTTTGTATGTAGGATCTTGAGTTCGTCGGCTGATTCCATGACGTACGTTACGCCGTCTTCGTTTAGGCAAAAGACTTTTCCATCATAGGCCCACGGGGATGTTGTGAAGGCTTTGCCCTGCGGGATGCGTTGCTTCTTAAAGATCGGCTCACCCGTGTCGGGCTGGAAGCACGCGATAAAACCGAAGTCGTACAGGACAAACAATCGGTCTTCATATGCAATCGTGGACGGATTGTACGGTGCCGCCATTTTCTGACACCATTGAATCGCAGCGTTGGATGCGTGATCCTTAGCCAGCGAAATGTCCTCCATCGCGCCGGGTTTGATAGCGTAGATCGGACGATTTTTGGTGTCTCCCACATAGCCGGAACTGATGTACAGCAGGCCGTTGTGTTCGAACGGCGTGGCAATGGTAATGCTGGACATACCCTGCAATTCCCACAGAAGTTTGCCGGATAAATCGTACGACCGCACGCGCCCGGTTCCGAGCGTGACAATTTCCACTCGATCAGCGGTCTTCCAGATGAAGGGTGTGGACCAGTTACTTTTTTCCTGCCGCGGAGTCCGCCACACTTCGTCACCCGTCTTGCTGTCCAGTGCTAGCAGGTACGAATCTTGGTCGTTGTCGTTCACCAAATACAGCCGACCGTCGTGCAACACGGGGGACGACGCGGTGCCCCAACCGTTGCGAGTCGGCTGAGCGTCTAACCGTTTCTCCCACAATAGTTCGCCAGCGAAGTCGAAACAAAACACACCCACGTTGCCGAAGTACGCATAGACACGCTCACCATCCGTCACTGCTGTTTCTGAAGCATAGCTGCTCTTCACATGAATCGCCGTCTGGGGCGCGCCTTCGTGGACCTGCTTTTGCCACAGCACGTCACCGGACTTCAAGTCCAAGCACAGCACGACCCACTGATGAACGCTTTCCGGAGGCTTCGGGCGATCGCCGCCAAAGTACAGTCCCTTCTTGGGTGGTTCGGTGGTGCCGGTGTTGATGACTGTGGTCAGGAACACTCGTTCGCCCCACACAACAGGCGACGACCAACCACGACCGGGCAAGTCGGTCTTCCATGCCACGTTCTGTGTGGCCGACCAACGATCGGGAAGACCAGCGTTGTGCGACACACCTCGCGAATCGGCACCGCGAAACTGCGGCCAGTTGTGCTCGTCGGCGTGTGCAAACGTGGTCCCCACAAGAAACACACACGTACAGAAGGCGATACATCTTTGTAACAATGATTTCATAGACAGCTCTTATTTGGCTTGCAATAGATCACAATCGCTTGTGACGAGGTCTCGAGAAGTACGCATCGACGGCCATGTATGGTACCGTGAATTGCCACGTCCGGATACCACCCCATAGCTTCAGAAATCTTGTCAGTTAGCATGTCACACATCGACGATTGTTACGCTGTAGCAGGTAAGAACGCCGAATCGGGTTCAAAATCGGGTTCAAAATCGGGTTCAAAATCGGGTTCATTTCGCCTACGACTTTTATCGGGTGTGTTATGTCCAAACCACTGAATATCCTCGCCACCGCCGTCCTGCTGATCTTTAGCTCATCGTTGTTGGCGGATGACGACGACCTGTTTTCTGATGTCAAAACGAAATCCGTATTCGAAGACGACAGTCCGAACACAGGCGCGATTTCATCGCCGAGCAAACGCGTGACGACACCCGAAGAACTGCGTGACCTGTTGAAGGCAGCGGGCTTCGAAACCAAAGTCGCCAGCCGTCAGGCTGTCACTCTGGAGAAAAAACTGACCCCTTGGACGTTTCCGGTCCTGATGGTCATTTCCGATGATGAGCAGCAGATTTCAATCATGCTTGGCCTAACGACGATCAAAGATGTCGCCCAAGAATTGCCTGCCGCCACACTGTTGACGATGATGACAGCCAGTCAGCAGAATGCACCGCTGCTGTTTTCTTATCACGCCAAACGCGAACGCACAGAAATATCGCAGGTGATCAACAATCAAAACATCACTGGATTGATGCTGCGTGACGCTGTCAATCGAATGGCTTTGACAGCCAAGACTTCAGCCGACGTTTGGTCCGCCAAGGATACGAAGGCGACGACAACAGAACCCTTTGCCGCCGACAGGCCGCAAACTTCGATTTCCACCGCATCGCTGACAGGCAAGTGGTCAGCGGCCAAATCAGCAACGGAAGCCTTCGCCGTTGACCTATCGGCCACAGGAACGTTTAACCTTGTGTACATCAACAATGGAAAGCAGGTCGAATCCAGTGGAAAATTCACCACCGACAACGGTCTACTGAGCCTTGTTGGAACGGATGGAACGAAGCTGGACGGTCAATTGATCATCAAGTCTGAGAAAGAGTTCACGTTCGAACCTGCGAACTCCGCCGCTCTGGTCTTTGCAAAGTCGCAGTAAAGAAAAGTTGTAAAACTACGTGACGAATTTGCGGCTGTCAGCAGAATCATTCTGACGTTTGCTTCGCCCCTCAATTTCTGGACCATGGGGATGACTTTGTCGATCCCATCTTTGAACGCATACTATTGGTTTCGCATGAATCAATCTGAGACTGAAAACCAGACAGACCACGGTGCCAAGCGTCCGCGAATTCGGCGGTTGTTTTTCCTCGCTTCGTATCTGTTTTACTTGACGGCCCTGTTGTTTGTGGGAACAAAACTGTTCTGGCATTTCGGGTTCGGAGTCCCGCTGAATCGCTCCCTGTCTCCTTTGGAACTGCTGGTCACCTTTTATCCCAAACTTCATGAGTCTGGTGTTTATCGCACAGAGATCGCACCGGATGATGAATACTTCGACGTGCTGGCGTTGGGAGGATCGGTCATGGATCAGGCATCACTCAGTATGGAAACTGCGTTGCGAAAACGCCTTGGAGACCGGCTCCGGTATTTCAACATGGCGACTGCCGGGCATACGTCGCGTGATAGTTTTCTGAAGGCCGAGTTTCTGAAAGACAAATCGTTTGATCTGATTCTGGTGTACAATGGCATCAACGATCTGGCCATGAACAACGTTCCCGCCGAATTGTTTCGAGACGACTACACTCACTGTGTCTGGTATGCCGGCATGGACAAGCGAGTGAAGGCCGGTCAGCTCAGTCTGACCGATCTCGCTTCAGATCGACTGAAACTGATTGCTCGTTCTGGACAAGACCGAACCACTCACGTTCACAGTGCTGTGATCAAAACGACTGGCCCACTCCGGACGAACCTGAAAGGAATCGTCGACATCGCGGCCGCGAAACACACGCCCGTTGTGCTAATGACGTTTCAGCACTATATCGCAGAAGGCTATCAGGAAGATCTGTTTCACGCGGGGGGCTTCGACTACGACGAAGGGTTCGACCGCATGGAAGTCGAAGCGTGGACGGCCCCACAGTACGTCGCACCTTCACTGGCCGCGCAGAACATTGAGATCGAAAACCTAGCCGCCGAATCAAAGAACGTCATCTTGTGTGATCAAGTGCAACACATGCCAGCCGCAGGAAAGTACTTCAGCGACGTCTGCCATATGACGGCCATCGGTCGCGATCTGTTTGCTCAGAACATCATGGATGTGATCGAACCCATTCTGCCACCGGCGGACCAATAGGCCAGACCATTAAGCCGATGTCATTGTTGCATCAGAATCTTTTTGGTGATCACCTTCCCATTCCGCAACAGTTCGACGTCGACCATTTGCTGCGGCGTGGTATGAGTCACGCCCCAGGCCAGTAACTGTGATGGCGTCATCAAGTCGGCCTGCCCGGCGAATCCCGTCAGAATGTCGTCCTCTGTGACACCCGCACGTTTGGCGACCGCATGCGGGCCATACTTGCCAACATGAGTCACACGCAGCGCCATTTTTCCTTCAGAAATCTTGGCCTTCGTTCGTTCTTCCGCCGACAGGACGGCCAGCTTCATTCCACCAGTGACCATCCGTCGATATCCCCACGACGACACTCGCCAAGCAATGTCGTCGGCCTGACGCCAGCCGGCCGGCAATCGCCATTCGATCTTTCGAAGACTGTCGTCGGTTGCTCGAACTTGTGCCGTCAATACATCACCGGAAGGATCGGCTGCATCCAACACCCACTGGACGTCCGCAATCGAAAGCAGGGGTTGTTCGTTGAGTGATTCGATTCGATCGCCGGTTTTGAATCCCGCTGACGAAGCCAGTGAATCGGCCACCACTTCCTTGATCGTCGCACGCCCGTTGGGATCCATGATGAGCCCCACCGACTTGGGGTGCGGAAAAGGAAACAACAGCTTCGCGGGTATCGGCTGCTTCTGCGAACGATAGATGTCTCGGCGAGCGTCACCGATTTGGTGACAGTGGATGCAACTCTTCACCACGTCGCCTTCGTACTGCAACCGATCGGTGAATTTATCCTTCAGGGAAGGGTACTTTTCCGGCGACGAATATTCCAAAGCGGGGCCCGTCTTTCCAACCAGACGACCTTTGACGTTGTCGAAGTCTTTGTGAAGATCCAGCGCTCCCTGCAGAGCTGCGGCCAGACCTTTCAGACTGACGTCGCCCACCCATTCTGTACGGTGCGATCACGTGCCGAAGCGCCCATAGATCGTGCGATCGGCATTCAACATAAACATCGCGAATGACTGATCGGTGTCGTATTGAAACAGCGACAAATCCAGGCCGTTCGTCGACACCACGCGGACACAGACGAACTGTTCCAGCAATGGACGAATGGTAGGATCGGTATCCACTAGGTCGTCATCAAGCTTGACACATTCTTCGCAGGGAATGCACCGCAACGTCACGACGATCGGTTTTCCCGTGCTCTTGGCCTCGGCAAAGGCCCGCGGAAGATCGTTGTAAATCCAAAAACGACACAACACGCTGACGGTCGTCGCGCACCTTTTCTTCACGCGTCTGAGCGTCAGCGACGACGTTTAAGCCACCCAAAATCAGGGCAAATAAGCTCAAGAAACTTTTCATCGAAGCGTACTCCTAGGTCGCAGATCGTGGGTCGTGGCCAAGAATCAGCCGTCAATCCGACAATGACACCAGCGGAACTCGCCGTTGTACGGATGACCTTAGAGTACCACCGTGTTCACTCTGGTGAAACTGTACTGTGAATTCGTCGAGCTTGGGGTGGAAGTGATCGGAATTTCCGCCTGATCAAGTGGGACCACAGCCAACCAAGTGCGGTGCCGATGAACACAGGGCTGTCCGATTCGACTTCAGTTCCACCAGTGCGCGCCTTTCGCTGCATGGGAGTCGGTAGCGGCAAAATTCGCCGATAGTGCTGAAAGACTTTTCGCATGGCCCCCAAAAAACCGTCTCGTCGTCCCGTCTCACGATCACAAGGTGGACTCACCATGTGGGCCGGAATGGATTTCTCCGGTCTGATGCGCCTGATCCGGTCTCGACCGCCGCTGCATTGGAGCCGCCTGCATCGCATTCTGCCGTTGCCGCTGAGTGCTGCCTGGAACACAGGCATGGGCGCGTTGGAATCGCTGGTACACGGTCGAGCCATCGAAAAAACCGAACTCGCCGCCCCGCCGCTGATCGTGCTGGGCTTCTGGCGCAGCGGCACCACGCTGCTGCAGAACCTGCTCAGCCACGATCCGCAGTTTGGGCATCTGGGACTGTATCAAGCGCTGTTCCCGTGGCATTTTTTGCTAACAGAAACGATCGCCAAAAAACTAACCTCACCCTTTGTGCCCAAGGCGCGGCCGATGGACAACATGGCTGTGTCCTGGGACGCACCGCAGGAAGACGACATCGCCACGGCGATCATGAGCCAAGTCTCGCCGTATATGTTTTTGTCACGTCCGCATGACGTGCAAAGTTTCTGGAAGGCGCTCGATTTCGACACTCTGCCCGCCGCTGAACTCGATCGCTACAAAAGCTGCCTCGTGCATTTGCTGAAAAAGCTGACGTATCAGTCACAGAAACGAATCATGCTGAAATCACCGTTCCACACTTACCATGTGAAGACTTTGGTGGAGCTGTTTCCGAACGCTAAATTCCTGTACATCCATCGCAATCCCTACCATGTCATTCGGTCAGGTTGCCATCTGCGCCGTCGGATGATCGAAGAAAATAGTCTGGGGCGACCCGTCTTCAAAAATGTGGAAGACGAAATCGTCACGACTTACCAGTTCGCCTTCGAACGCTATCAAGAAGATCGGCCGCTGATCCCGGCCGGCAACCTGTGCGAAATCGGCTATGAGAATCTGGAAGTCGATCCTATCGGGGAACTGGGAGCCGCCTATCGAACACTGGGACTCAGTGGTTTTCCAGAACTTAAGCAGGCGATACTTCCCACACTGCCATCTCTACGAAGCTACAAGAAGAACACGTTCGTCGACGACACCAAACTTGTCGATCGCTGCTACCAAGAACTTCGCCCCGCCTACGATCGATTCGGATACGGTCCGCCACAAAAAACGCCAGCAGCCGATGTCGAAATTGCAGCCGCTTAAAATCGCCCGTCCGACTCACTGACTTTGCATTCGAGATCGTAGATCGATTCGGTTTCCACAGCGGGCAGCTTGATGCGGAAACGGATCAGGAACGTCTGGGTGTCTTCAGGAATCGTCAGAGTACCCGTTGCGTAGTGGGCGGGCTCTTCGTCAGTTGTCGCAGCAAAATCAGACAGCCGTTCTTCCGCCAGAACAGTCTCGCCGTCTTCCGCGACCAAGCTGCTATGGACGACAGCATCGTTGATCTCAACATCGCCCTTCATGATTTTGACGGCTGGCTCAATCGCATCGCCGCCTTGAAACTCAGCCCCGCGATGACCTAGCGACAGCATAAAGTCGCCTTCCTGAATATCGCTCTGCACCCAGACTAAACTGGGCACTTCGGCTTCCGCAACGACGACTGTCGGTTCAGCATGATCCGATGGCCGCGGAACCGTGGCTGCCTGATCGTCTTGGCACCCGATTAGTGCCAGCAGCATCAACAATGCGATTGCCAAAAATCGACTGTAAATCATCTCTCGAAACGCTTTCGTTTTCCTAAAAACCCGCCGTAGACACCGGCTCTGCGGGAAGCGTATCACAAGAACTCGATGCCAGATAGATTTCTCCGTCCCCATCGCTATCGAAGACCAAAACCTCGCGGAAAGCGGCGAAAATCCGTAAATTCCGCTGTTTCCGCCTTCCCCAAATTTACCAAAACAGCCCGCAAACCGCACGTGTTTCCATCGGCGGTTGCGGGCTGTGAACGGTTTTGGCAGATCGAAACGGACTGGCGTCGGCCGATCGACCGGCTAGGCTTTTTTGTGGCCGATATTAATGTACGCATGAACGTGGGGAGCCCCTCGGAAATGCCACACAAACGATGGGCCTTCCACACGCCACATGTCCCAAATTTTGTCCGACTTCAAATCGCCCTGTTGATAGAAAGCCATGTGAAGTTTATCCATGCCGCCGCTGTCTTTGACGATCTCCATCACTTCGTCACGATCTTCCTGACGGTACGGTGACAGCAGCACGCCGAGCGTTTTCTGCACCAGTTGTTTCTGGTCGTCTTTCAACTCAGACACAGCGATCCCCTCAAAGCTGCCGCCCTCGCCTTTGATTGCCACGGCCGTTTCTTTCGGGGCTTTTGTTTTCACCAACGCCTTCACCATTTGATCTGCGTCGAGCGCCTGGAAGACTTCGTTTGTTTGTTGAGTCTGGCGGAAATACAGATTGTCAGCGGGTTCCTCCACACCGTGACCGTAAACGATCGGCCCGCCGAACGCCGCTTTGTCAACGCTGTTTCCGTCAGCTCGCAGTGTCAGATGTCGGCCAGTCAGTTCGAATTCGAAATCGCCGCTGCCGGGTTCTCCAAAAATCGCCACGCTGTAGGCTTTCATACCGCCGGCATCGTCATTCATTTGATGAATAATGGTTTCGTAGCCGTCTTGGCTGGTGATGCCACGCACAACCTGATCAATCAGGGTTCGCTGCTTGTCGGTGTAGAAGTCATCGCCGATTTCCGGCTTGGTGATATTCCAGTTGGCATCAATCGTGCTCCGCAGCTGGTGGTTGAAGCCGAAACAGATGGTCGACTTTTGTTTGTCACTCAGCGTCTTGTACAATTCGGTAACAGCCGTTTCTGCAGCGCTGGACGCTGTCGGCCCGGCAAACAGATGAGACTGAAACAAACCGCCTAACGCAACAGCTGCGGTGGCCCCGCCAGCAACGTTAAAAAACTGACGACGGTCAACAGCAGCAGCAGGTTTTCGTGATGGGCTCATGGTAGGACGCTCCGTAGAAGGTATATTTGGAGGGACGCGAATCACGGGCCAAACCCCGCGAGCGTCAAATCGTATCGCCCTGAGTTCAAAAATGCACCTAAATACTGGATTCTGGACGCTCTGCACCGCGCCATCCGTCTGTTCCAGCAATCCGCACTGGACGAATTCTGCTGCGGATTATCGCCGTTCACGGCGTCAGATCCGGCCGGCCGATGGTGCGACCGTACAGGTGAGCCACGCCCTCGAAGTTCACGCCGTAGCTCTTCTGCAGCGACTCTTCCACTTTGAGCCCTGACTTGATTCCGATGAAAAAGTCACGGAAATTTCCTGCACCACTTTTCAGTAGCACGTCCACAATCGCAGAACCCGCACCGTAATATTCAGATGACACGCTTTTCATCTCAAACAACCCGTCGAGGTTGCCGCTCTGTTGAGCCGCAGTCGCCGCTCGTTCCTGTTTTTTGTGAGCAGCCCCGGCGTTTTCACGATGTACTGAGCCATCCATTCCGCCATCCCCTCGTTTAGCCAAGACGGCACTGGAGCGTCCGACAGATAGCGGGCGACAAATCCGTGCGACGTTTCATGCACCAGCTTGTGAGCAAACGAGTCTTCGCCGTCTCCCTTCCACACGGAAATGACGACTCGGCCCGATGACTGAGCATGACACACGCCTCCTTTCGCCCGCAAGTCGCCGAATGTGTTATTGATGATTTCGTCTTCGAAACGCACGAAGCCGTCCTGAGTCGAAAACGCGAAGTCAACACACTTGCCGCACCAGACATTGCGGCCGACGGGCACTCCAAACGCCACACTCATTTCTTCGTACATTTTGTCAAAATAGCCCAGGTACTGCGTGCTGGAACGCGCGTCCAGATCCGTGGCGAGAATGTAGTACTCCGTTTCCATCACTCGCAGGTTCAGTGCCGATAACTTTTCCTAGGCAGACTGCACGAATTCGTGATGCTGTTTGATCCACTCGTCCTGTTCCTCGTCAGACAGCCACGGCCAGAGCCTGCCGCCGTTGGCCGCGAGTCGCTGTTCGACGGCTTTCCGTTCCTTCAGCCAGGCGTCGCGTTTTTCGTGGTCGAATTTCAGCGTCCTGGACTTCTTGTCGTAACTCAGACCCACCGGCACGCCTTCGATCAAAATGTCGTCCACGGTGCTGACGGGAACATTGCGACTTCGCAACAATTTGCAGTCAACGGTCAACGCCGCGATGCTGTTGCGAGCGTCACCTGGTTCCAGTTTCGTGATGCGAACGCGACCGTATTTTTTTCCGTTCTGCAGGACAAGTTCCACCTCTTTCTCCGTCAGGTCCGTCAGCGATCGACGCGCCGCGACAACGGGTGGCGGGGTGGGTGGAGTTCCCGTTGCATCGACGATGCGAATCTGATCCAGTTTCGTCACGTAGATTCGAGGTCGAGCCAATCCGCCGGGCAAAACCTTCTCGACGACTCCGGTCGCTTCGATCGTTTTGCCCGCATAATGACTCACCAGATCGTCGACGCCTTGGCTGGCCAGCTCGGCCTGAATGTCCTTTGAGATCTGCACGATAAAACACTTTGGTTCTTTGTACGTGCCGATCGAGTTCAGCACCAGTTCCCCCTGCGCCCGCCCCATATGCTTCACCGCCATACGCACTAGAACCGTTTCCCCGATGTGATCCATCCCCTCCTCAGGCTTGATCTCAGCCGACTGCCCGCCCAACACGATTCCGCAGACGTGGGCCATGACCGTGATCAGGATGTTGGATTTCATGACAGGCCTCGTTGAGTTGGACAGCGCCAGTTTTTGTCGTAAGTTGAGTGCTGAGCATCGAAAGCTACTATGGGGCACTTAGAAAGTTATCATCCGGGGATACCGATAGCGACCGCGTTGCCGTTTCGAAGAAAATGGTTCACAAGAAAGTCGCGGTGACAGGTAGCTGATACGGTGCGAACTGGTATTCATTTCGCAACTTAGGAGACCACCATGAAACTGGCATCGATCCTAAAGTCGACTTTGCATTCAAGCTGATCTTCGGCAGTCCCGAACACACGCGAATTACGATTCACTTCCTGAACGCCATTCTTAATCCGCCACACCCCATCACGTGGGTTGAGATTCTGAACCCGATTCAGGGGAAAGACTTCGCGGAAGACAAGCTTGTAATCCTAGACGTGCTGGCTCGGGATGCGCAAGGGAATCAGTTCAATATCGAAATGCAGACGACCCTGCCGATCGATCTTCCGAAACGGCTGACCTTTTACAACGCATTGAACTACGTGCGTCAGTTGCATGCCGGGGATCGGTACTTCGATCTTCGTCCGTCAATCAGTATTTGCGTGCTGAATCGCGTGCTTTACCGAGAAACACCCGAATACCATCTGAGTTTTCGGCTGAGATGTGATCAGCAGTCGCTGGTCTTCACGGATGATCTGATTTTCCACACGTTGGAATTGCCGAAGTTTGAGCGATCAAAAGCAGAAATCTCCGACTGCTCTGCGATTGAAAAGTGGTTATACTTTCTCAAACATGCGGAACACGCTGAGGCTGGAGATCTGATCCGGAAGCTTGGCGATCCCGAATTCGAAGAAGCGGTTGGAGTGCTGAATATGATTTCTCGAAGCCCTGAAGAACGCCAGTTCTATGACGCACGCATCAAATTCCTGCATGACGAAGAAGCAAGAATGATCGCCGCGAGAATGCAAGGCCGAGAAGAAGGCGAAGTTCTTGGGCAGATCAAGGTGTATCAACAGTTGCTGGGACTACCGGAGACGCCATCTGCGGAACTTCATTCCCTAGCACTCACTGAACTCACCAAGTTAGTTGCCGATCTGCAACAACAGCTACGTGACCGTGGATGATCGCCGGGCCGAAAAAGCCGGACAGGGCATTGAGGCGGTGATTTTCAATCAAGACAAAGCCGCCTTTGGGCCACTCCTGTTGACGCGAAATTTAGATGTTCTTTGGACCCAATGGTCGTTCTGAAGCACTACGGATAGTGAGGACGTGCAAGGGCATCGCCACTCTTCTAATAGCGATTGTTCAGTTGTCAGTTTGCCAGTCATGTTTTCGTTGGACCACATCATCCGGGCCAGAAGGCAAGCAGAACATGGCATCCGCGACGGGCGGAATCTATGACAACAGGCTTGAAACCACTTGGCCCGGTTGACCGTCGGTCAGCGTCTGGTCGCGATTGCTGCGGCGGAAGATGAGTTCCTGATGGTCAATGCCAAACAGATGCAGTAGCGTCGCGTGATAGTCGAAATGATTCACAACGTCTTCGACCGCTTTGTGGCCCCATTCATCGGTGCGGCCATGCACGTGACCCGCTTTGAATCCGCCGCCGGCCACCCACATACTGAATCCATGAGTGTTGTGGTCACGTCCAATCTTCGCGCGGCCCGCGTCGTTTTGTACCACCGGCAAACGGCCCATTTCGCCCCCCCAATGCACGACCGTGGAATCCAGCAATCCGCGCTGCTTTAAGTCCTTCACCAATGCCGCCGATGGCTTGTCGACTTTCTGGCAGGCGGCCGGCAGTCGACTCAGAATACTGCCGTGGCTGTCCCACAACTGATTGGCCGTATAGACCTGCACAAACCGGACGCCGCGTTCGATCAATCGGCGAGCGATCAGGCAGCGGCTGCCGTAATCTGCGGTCGCCTTTTCGTGCATGCCGTACATTTCCTGAGTCGCTTTGGTTTCACTGCTCAGGTTCAGAGCATCCGTGGCGGCCGTCTGCATCTTCGCCGCCAATTGATAGCTGGCGATGCGGGCCTGCAAATCTAACTGCCCGGGGCGATCTGCGATGTGGCGGGAATTCAACTGCTCCAGAAATTCAAGAGCTTGCTTCTGAGCCTGACCCTTCAAATGAGCGGGCGGTGTAAGGTCCAGAATTCGTGGTTCCGTCGGACGCACCACGGTGCCCTGGTAAATGGACGGCAGCCAGCCATTCGACCAGTTCTCCACGCCCAACACCGGCAGTTGTCCTGGATCAATCAGCGCCATGAACGCTGGCAGGTTGTCCGCTTCACAACCCAAACCGTACGTCAACCAGCTTCCCAGAGCCGGACGACCTTCTGTAATGCGACCTGTCTGCAGTGCTCGAATGGACTGCCCGTGATTATTGACACCCGTCTTCGTCGATCGAATCAGACAGATGTCGTCAGCCACGGTGGCGGTGTGCGGAATCAGTTCGGACAGTTCCATACCACATTCTCCGCGTGGCTGAAACTTCCATGGAGAAGCAAAGACTTTGGAACTTGCCTGAGCTGCGTTGTCGTATTTAATTTCGCCGGGAAACTGCTGACCGTCGTACTTCGCCATCTCGGGCTTGGGATCAAACATGTCATGATGACTGGGGCCGCCCTGCATCCACAACGAAATCATGGCCTTCGCTGTTGGTTCCGATGGCGGTGATTTCGGTGTCGTGTCGAAATGCTGATTCTGCTCGATCGGCTTCTGACCATCACCGCGGACTTCGGAATTGCGCAGCATCCAAGCCAACGCGACAGAACTGACGCTCATGGCACCACTGGCCAGAAAATGGCGGCGGGCGGAACCGATCGTTTCACTGGTTGAATCACTCATAACATTCAGTCGACATACAGGAATTCATTGGAACTCAGCAGCATCTGGCACATCGTTGCCTGTGCTTCCTGAGCGGCCGAGCGCGGTGGTGGCTGCTGTGCATTGGCTTTGTACGCCGGCAACGCAGCGAAGATGTCTGTTTGTTGTTTGACGAATTGCAGAGTCGTCTGAAGCTCCGAATGTTCGGGAGCCCGCGAATACACCAGTTGCCATGCCAGCTTCGCCTGAGCTTCTAGGTCGCTGCCCGCTTCACGCGCCAGGCGGTCGCTCAGATGTCGTGAAAAGTCCAGCAACAGGTCACTGTTCATCATCATCAACGATTGCGTGGAACTGGTCGAAGGGCGACGCATGTCACAGTTGGGCGACATGATCGGCTGGTCGAAGGCTTCCAACACAGACAAGGGACGGCTGCGACGCACCTGAACGTAAATGCTGCGGCGGAATTCTTCGCCCTGCATATCGATCTTCGCTCCGGGTCGACCGGCGTTCAGATTCTCTTTGCCGATCACGAACCGTCCGACTCGATCGGCCATGACCGGCACGGACGGTCCGAAGGCTTTTGCATTCAATCGGCCGGAGATCGACAGCATGCAGTCGCGCACAACTTCTGCGTCCAAGCGAATCAGTCGGCTGCCGCCATACCATTCGTTGTCAGGGTCCGCCTGAGCCAGCTCAGCATTGTCACGCAACTGTTGCTGCCAAGCGTTGGACGTCAGAATCAAGCGCTGCAAGTGCTTCAGACTCCAGCCGCTGTCGATGAACTCAGCGGCCAGCCAGTCCAGTAACTCCGGATGACTGGGCTGCTGACCCAAGGCACCAAAGTCGGCGGGAGTCGTCACCAATCCGCGTCCAAAATGATGCAGCCAAATGCGATTGACGATGGCGCGCGCCGTCAACGGATGCGTGGAACTGGTCAATCGTTTGGCAAAGGCCAGGCGGCGACCGGTGGATGGTAGCTGTTCGTCGTTGACCGGGACATCGGTTAACTCGGCCGTCTGCGAAACAATCGTTAAACCGGCTGGATTCAGTTCCTGCTTCGGTTGTTCGTGATCGCCGCGATAAAATAGTTGCGTGACCGGCACTTGGCCTTTGACTTCCGTCAGAGCCCGCAGAAAATTTTCCTGGGGCTTGGTTGCACGCAAGGTCTTCGCTGTCGTGGCCATCTTTGCCAGTTCATCGGCCGCTTTTTTGTCGTACAGGTACAGCGAACCGGCCGTGACGTTTAACGTGGGGTGCTGCTTAAAGAGGGCCGTCTGTTCCGCCGTGCGTTTCTTGGCGTCCAGTTGATGAGCGGCGCGGGCCACGTCGTGAATGTTGGCGGGCAGTTTGGCCAGTTGCTTCTCGAATGTTGCGTCAATGAATTCGGTTTGTTGCTGCAGGCGAGCCGCATCGATCTTCTTCGCCTGGGCTTCGACTTCGGCCGCTTTTTTTCGATCTTCAGCGGTGTACAGGGAGATTCGTCGCTGAGTCGGATTGCGCCATTTTTGCCAATCGAAGGCGGGTTCAAAGATGGCGCGAAAACGATAGTAATCTGCATGCGAAATCGGATCGTAGCGATGATCGTGACACTGAGCACAGCCGACCGTCATGCCCATCAACGACGACGAAACGATTTTGATGGTATCGGCAATCGTGTCGTTGCGCGCCACTTTGGCATCAGGAACTGCGCCGCCCGTTCCGTCCGGAGCCATTCGTAAAAAACCGGTGGCAGTCAGCAGTTCGGCATCCGTGGCCGAAAGATTGTTATGCGGCGACGTCACCATTTCGTCGCCCGCCAATTGTTCGTGGATGAACTGATCGAACGGCTTGTCGCTGTTGAACGCTCGAATCACATAGTCGCGATATCGCCACGCATACGGCCGCTCAGCATCGGCGTCGTTGTAGCCTTCGCTGTCCGAATAACCGGCGGCATCCAGCCAGTGTCGCGCCCAGCGTTCGCCATAATGTGGCGATTCCAAAAGCCGGTCAATCAGTTTCGACCACGCCGCTGAATCTGCGTTTACTGCAAACGCGCCAACGTCTTCTGGCGCCGGCGGCAGTCCATGCAGGTCCAGAGATAACCGTCGGATCAAAGTGGTTGCCGCCGCACGTGGGCTGAAGGCAAATCCTTCCGCTTCCAGTTTTGTCAGCAGAAACGCGTCGATCGGATTGGCGACGAAATCTGTGTGTTTGACAGTGGGTGGCAGCTGACAACGGATGGGTTGATACGCCCAGTGTGACCGTTCTTCTTCCGTGATGAAGATGGCGTCAGGGTCGATCGATTCCGGTTCGGGTCGAACAGTCTTCGCCCCGGCATTGATCCAGCGACGAAGCACGTCCACTTCGGTCGACGTCAGTTGCTTGCTTTGATCGGGCGGCATTTCGCCATCACGAATGCGCTGAAACAGCAGACTATCTTCTGCCTGGCCCGGCACGATGGCGTGGCCTGAGTCTCCACCCTGTTTCAGAAACCGAACCAACCGCAAGTCCAGGTTGCCTTCGACGTGTTCTTCTTCTCCGTGGCAATGAAAGCAATGCGTTTTAAGAATCGAACGCACGTGTGTCTCAAACTGCGGCTCGGCGGCGGCGGCGCGTAGAGAGCTCGCAACAAAAATCAGCGCAAAAGCGATTGTGATGAAACGCAGCATGGGAGGCGATTTTTACATGAGGCGGGATGGTAGGGCGGCAGGCAGCGGCGGGATTGTTATTATGACAAGCTCATCAACCGGTGCCAAGTGGTTTTCTAGAAGTGGCTCCCCGTTCAGGCACTATTCAACGCCTCAAATTCTTAGTCAGAGACATCGTCATGAACAAACCCATTCCCCAGATTTTGGCCGTCGTCTGTTTCGTGCTGCCATCCGCAACAGCCACGGCACAACGCCCGAAAGTTCAGCTGACGGACGAGGCGCGTCGAATTCACGACGCCGGCATGTTGTTTGACGGCCATAACGATTTGCCGTGGCAGATGCGCAAAATCGGCAGTCCGTCGTTCGACGTCTTCGACATCTCCAAACCTCAACCCCAACTGCACACCGATATCGAACGCCTGAAACAAGGCGGCGTGAAGGCTCAGTACTGGTCTGTCTATGTGCCGGCCGACACCGACGAAGCGGGAACGGCGTTGCTGCAGACTCTCCAGCAAATCGAACTCGTGCAGAACATGGTCCAGCGATACCCCGAAACCTTCGAAATGGCGGCCACCGCAGACGACATCGAACGCATCGTCAAGACCGGCAAAATCGCCAGCCTGATGGGTATTGAAGGCGGCTATTCCATTGAATCGTCACTCGCAAACATCAAGCGACTGTACGACATGGGATGTCGCTACATGACGTTGACGCATTCCAAATCGCTGCACTGGGCCGATTCGGCCACGGACGATCCCAAGTGCGGAGGACTGTCCGAATTCGGTGAAGCGGTTGTGCTGGAAATGAACCGCGTCGGAATGCTGGTCGACCTGTCGCACGTATCACCGGAGTGCATGCGAAAAACGTTGCAGGTGACCAAGGCCCCAGTCATTTTTTCGCATTCGTCGGCTCTGGCCCTCAACCATCATCCGCGCAACGTTCCGGACGACGTTCTGCGGCTCATGCCCAAGAACGGTGGCGTAGTAATGGTGAATTTTTATTCGAAGTACGTGATTCCGACAGTTGAGTTGGAGAAAGATGACACTCAGCGAGGTTCGATTCATGACGTTGTGGATCACATCGAACACATCATCAACGTTGCCGGAATCGATCACGTGGGTCTCGGTTCAGACTTCGACGGAGTGCCACGACTGCCGACACAACTTGAAGACGTATCGACATATCCCCTGATTACTCAGGAACTGCTGAATCGAGGCCACTCGGCGACCGACATCCACAAACTGCTCGGCGGCAACGCCCTTCGCGCGCTGAGAGCTGCGGAGAAAGTGGCGTCTGAGCTGCAGGCGGAATGAGCACTGTTTAGCGGAACGGCGCAAGCCGTCCGGTGACGCGAAACCGGAGGGCTGGGTTGCTAAAAAATTAGTATCGCAGTGATATCGTGTTGCGCGAGTTTTGTTCCGTGTTTTAATCGCGAAGCGATGACATGTTTTAGCCTCAGACGCAAGTCCGAGTCCGAGGACGATGCCGCACACAGTTGCATAGTCGCGGAGCGACGACAGGTGTTGATGATCGCCTTGCTTTAGGCGAATGCGTGTCGTCCCGATGGAATCGGGAACGCCCACACGACATCGCATGACAATCCCGAATTTTCAGCGGCCCTGCGCTAACCCCGGTTCATGCACGGAAACCGAGGGCAGCGCCAGCGGCCAACGAACGCTTATGCGACTTCGTTGCGATCCAGCTGATGCCCCGGACATCGCGGGCGCGGTTTTTACTTCGCCGTCAAATCAAACGGTACGACGTTATCCAGATCAGCTTGGATATCGGCCGTCAACGTCGTCTTCGAATTATACTGCTCGGGAATATACATTTCCGACAGTGGTGGCGGCGGATCGTCGGGACTCGCGCTCTCGCCAAATTTTCCTGGGATAATTCGTGAGGCTGTGATCTCTACTGACATACTTCCCGGTTCTGTCTGTACCTCATATTCTCCGCTTGTGATGGGGGCAGAGTAGGCCTTGGCCTCGGCCGTTTTGCTGCGAAATTGAATGCGACCATCCTGAACTGGTTCACCGTCAAGCGACACAGTACCAGAGACTTCGTGCAAAACCGGGCCGGCTTCGTCGCCACCACAACCTGCGAAAACAAGACTGCCAATGATTCCCATCATCAACGGCCGGAAATTGAAGAAATCTGTCATGTTCATTAAAGCTAACGTCCTAACGGATATCGCCGTGGCAATCGGGCGGAAACCGATTGCCACGGCGAAACAGTGAGTGAATGGAAAAACTTGTGCTTTCGAAACACCAGTTCCGCAAGAGTAAATGGTGTTTGGGATCAGCGATTAGAACTCGCCAATAACCTGCCCATCCCTAATCATTCCGAGCTTCATCCACGTCTGTCGATCGATGTTTTCGGAAACAAATCGAGACGAGCCATCGCCCAGCGCTACTTGAACGCCACCGGTGTGCCAGCTGCGGGCAAAGTTCCACCGTCCAGCTAGGCCGCCTGCATTTCCGTTCTCACACGGTGCTAGGTTTGGTGCTCCAGCCACTTGAGTTGCTTTACAGCTGTAGACTCGGTCAGGCACTGATGTGTTGGGAGTTTCAAACGTTGAAAAACCAAACGACCCATGCGGCGAACCGCCCCAGTGTCCGCCAAGTCCACCCCAGCCGCCGGAACCGTTGGCACGAATAATGCCTTCTGACATCATTAAAGTGTTTGTCGACCCGTCTTTGAGGTCACGGATTTTGATGCGAGAATTCATATAGAACATGCCCGTTCCTGTCGTGATACTACCAGTGTTCCTATCTGCATCGGTCAGCACCGTGATGACTCCGGTTGCGGCATCTACCGTAGCAGTCCTTCCTACGCCGGCACAGACCGCATAGTTGCTCTGAAATGCCACTGTACCACCGTTACCGCCGCGTCCCGGTGCCTCCGGGTCGGATGGGCACGAAGCTGCGGAAAACGGTCCAACGATGTCCATGTTCGTCATTCGGTGGATGTACTGCCCTTCGCCAGTCAGGGAAGCTGAGCCTTGGAAGAGATTGTACCGGGTGCCCTGTTCGAGATAAGGCAAGACACTCTGGAACCAGCAAGCACGCCGCAGAGTTGTCCCTTCACTTTGATGACCGTACGGAAACGTATCAAAGACATCGTGATAGTTGTGCAGGGCCAAGCCGAATTGCTTCAGATTGTTTTTGCACTGAGTTCTTCGCGCCGCTTCTCGAGCCTGCTGAACTGCTGGCAGAAGTAGCGCGATGAGTATGGCGATGATCGCGATGACGACCAGTAATTCGATCAGTGTGAACCCGCGTTTGGGACTCTTCATGGGGACATTTCCTTGCGTGATGAAAGATTGCGAAGGGGTGCACGCCTTCACATTTGACGGTTTGCATCCCGATCAAACGAAGGAAGCAAACCGAGTGCCGAAGTCTGCGATTTGCCGGTCGCTAAAAGCAAACGCGGCTACCATCGGCGGTGCCGAACAGCAACTCCGTAGTTATCCACACAACAACACTGTCTCACACGTGGTTAGTCTGCCGCCTCGCACGACACGGGTGACCAAAAATTCGGCAGCGCTGCTCGAAGCAGCATCAGGCGTCTGATCGATTTCCGTTCCCATCTTCCGGCACTCTTTGACACGGACGTTTCAGGTCTTCCGCCGCTTCCAAATTCGTTCACTTGCGATCGTACAGTGAGTCTCGCGTTTGCACGTCCGACAGATCGCCGTCGGATACGAAGCCCAGTCGGTTGTCGTCCATCATGGCCGCCTGTTCTGGCGACAGGAAATTGGAACCCGGCACGTCAACCTTGAACGCGCGCCCAAAACTACGCACGCTTCCATCCAGAAATGCGACATTCGCCGAATCTGTATGGCGAAAATGGACGTTCGGAAAATTGTTGCTCGGCGGATCCAGCAGCCATGTTTCTTCAAAGCTGAACGTCGGCGGCGAAAAGCTGACCGCCTTCACTTGAGCACTATCCGCAAACACCACAGTGTTCGTCATCTGAGCAATATCGCGGAATTTTCGGGTGGCCGGTTGTCGACTGGGTTGAGCCGCATAACTTGGTGGCGGCCACTCAATCCCGGACGCTCGCGATAGATAGTGAGCATTGAACCCAAACCCTGATGCCGGCTTGCCAAAGTGAACCTTGTCCATTTGCGATTCGCCAAAGTTCGGACATTGAAAGGCCGTCCAGTTGGTTTCCATAAACGGTGCCAACGGCCCCGCAGCAAAGTCGAGCTGCTGCGTTGTATCTGGTTCGGCGTAGTTGACGTTGCCAAACCAGAAACGAGCATTCCCTGGACTGCCCGAAAATGACGCCAGATAATTCAGGCGCGCCCGATCTTCGATCACATAGGGGATCATTGTCTCCATGTAGACATCGGCATAGTTGTGTAACGCCAGCGTGAGTTGCTTCAGACGGCTTTTGCATTGCGTCCGCCGAGCGGCTTCGCGTGCTTGCTGCACGGCTGGCAGCAGCAGGGCAATCAAAATCGCTATGATGGCAATCACCACTAGCAATTCGATGAGCGTAAATCCGTGGGTTCGTTTTCGGCGAGAACCAACGTGAGCAGTGACTTTGAATTCCATGATCTGTTCCTGAGTTAATAAACCTCAACAGGATCAGTCAATCGGAACCGGGCGCAACGTCCTCCGTGAACCCGAACGCTGGGCGCGTGACAACACCACCAGAAATTGGAGGCGAATGGACGCGGCACAAACCGGGCGCAGATGTTCCGTTGACATCACCTTTCCACGAAGGGATTTCAACAACGTTTCAGGCAGGTCTTCTGGCTTCCGGATCAATCAAGTATTCTCGCCTTCCCATTGTTTCTCTGGAACATCCAGATCAACACCAGTGGCTTGTGAGAAACCTGTCCCCGGTTACAGCGGCGGGACCGCGACGGAATTGAAGGCTGTCAAGCACTTCTCACCGTCTTCCCTTTTCATTCGCTCCAACGAGTCTGTCGACATCGCAGCGAACACCTGAACCGTTATCGCCGGTTTCTATGGAACCGACGACTGACGAAGAGTATCCGGATCGTCACAGAATGCAAGACCGTTTGCCGATTGATCACGACTTGAGAATCGCGCCTGAAGACAGGTGCGTACTGGAAGATTTGGCAGCGAGGCGATCGTCCACAAATAAGTTGCCGATCTACCGGAACGGCGCGAGCCGTCCGGTGTCGCAAAACCGGACGGCTTCACACCCAGAAGTTCGGCGTCACCCGAATCCGGTTGCAGCAATCCCATCAGCATGCGAATCGTAGTTGACCTGCCGGCTCCAGTGCGGCCCAGCAAGCCATAAACGCAGCCTTCGGGACTTGCAAACTGAGATCTCGCACTTTTAGCTTCGTTCTCTAACTGCGTTGCACCACGACGCACCATATGATTCAGTAACTGGGTACGGCGTGCTCATTAGAGTTCGCAGTTCGGCCAGTACGGATTGTTAAAGTGGAGCAAATTTTGGACCCTGCAAACTGAGGTTGACGACCAGCGAAGATCAATTCGGACGGACGGCTATCCGATGTCGATTAACGAATTGGCCACGATGTACCGTGACAAGGAGTTGGAACTCCACCCAGAGTTTCAAAGGTATTTCCGTTGGTCAGGAGAGCAGAAGAGCCGACTCATAGAATCGCTGCTACTCGGGATTCCGATACCGTCATTCTTTGTTCACCAACGCGCTGATGGAGTTTGGGATGTCGTCGATGGCCTCCAGCGATTATCAGCGATTTTTGAAGTCATGGGTATCTTGCGAGATGCCAGCGGCACGTTACTTACTCCGCTGACGATGACGGCGACGAAGTACCTCCCGTCACTCGAAGGTAAGCGTTGGGGCGCGAATGAGGCAGATTTAGACGGTGTTGGTGGAGACCTGCAGAGAGTTCTTAAAAGGTCTAAACTGGATATTAAGATCGTTCTTCGCGAGTCCGATGCGGATACCCGACTTGAACTATTTCAGAGGCTCAACACTGGCGGAACACAGTTGTCGGGGCAGGAGCTTAGAAATTGTCAGATTCTCATGGTTTCGGAAGACGGGCTCGACAAGTTACGGGCGATGGCCGAGCTTGACAGTTTTAAGCAAGTGGCTGCGCTGTCAGACCGGAATCTTGAGGAGCAGTACGATTTAGAACTTGTTGTCAGGTTTGTGGTGCTTCGCGGGCACAACAACGAAGGAATTGGCGCCCTCGGACCAATGCTGGACGACGAGATTATCGAGATTGCCCGCAATGCCGCCTTTGACTGGCATCACGAGAAAGACCTGTTCGACCAAACCTTTTTGCTATTGAATGAGTCCCTAGCGACCAATGCACTCCGCCGGTGCTACGAACACGGGCGTGCCTCCTCTGGTGGCTTCAACGTGTCACTTTTCGAGATCTTCGCTCTGGGCTTGGCGAACCGCTTGGAAACCGGTAACGCTCTAGACGTTGAGCGAATTCGTGCGATACACCAAGCGTTCTGGGGGGATCAAGATGTGCTTGTTCAGTTTAGGGGGAAGGCCGGTGGTGATCGTCTTCGAACGACTCTGCCTATGGGGCGTAGCCTATTCGGTGCCGAATGAAGATCCGGAGTCTCTTAGAACTTGATGAAGCCATTGACCGTGACTTGGCAATGCGGAAGCGCGCATTGACTTCCTTGAAGTTTGCATTCGAAAGCTCGCGCGAACATGAACGAGACGTCATCGGTTACGGTGCTATCTGCGTTCTGTACGCTCACTGGGAGGGATTTGTGAAGCATGCTGGCTCATGTTTCACCAACTACGTAAGCAGGCTTCGTCTACCATTCGGACAGTTATCGAACGGAATCGTTGCTATCTGTATCAGGTCGCAACTAAAGGGACTCCGGTCCACAAACAAGATCAGTTTGAACAGGGATTTCGTCGAGTTATTGCGTGACCGCTCGACTGAGAAGCCAGTAATTCCGTGGCAATCGGCAATCGAAACATACGACAATCTCAACTCGGACGTCTTGTTCGAGATATTGACGATTGTCGGGTGTGACACTGTTCCGTATCTGACAATGACCACATTTATTGACGAGAAGCTACTGCACCATAGAAATAGCATTGCTCACAATGGGCATGACCACGACTTCGACGTTGCTGACTTTCCCGCCCTACACGCCGGAGTGCTTAGCCTGTTGGAGCAAGTTCGGAATGACGTCCAGAATGCGGCGCATCTTCGGCGCTTCGAGAAATAAGCATGCGGAAGGGATCCATGGGGACACTACAGCACTTTGTTGACGGGCTCCGCGGATTTGTGAGGATTCTGGCCTGTTTGGTTATGTTGGGAAGGGGATTTCGATGGCTCGCGCTCAAATGTTTGGTGTCGACGAAGTGGCGATTGTGCATGTGATGAATCGGACGGTTCGTCGTGGTTTTTTGCTGGGCGATGATCCGGTCACCGGAAAAAACCACGACCATCGCAAGCAGTGGATTGATGACCAGTTGGTGGTGCAGGCGAAGTATTTCGGGTTTGATCTGCTGTGCTAGGCGATTATGTCAAATCACATCCATCTGGTTTTAATATCGAGGCTTGACGTTGTCGCGGAATGGGATGACACGGATGTCGCTAGGCGATGGTTAATGCTGTGTCCGGTCGAACGAGATGAAAATCGTCAGCCGAAAAAGCCAACGGAATTCGAGCTGAATCGCATTCGCAACAACAAGGAAAAACTGGCCGAAATCCGCCGCCGGCTGAGTGACATGTCGTGGTGGATGTGGCTGCTGAGTCAGAGCATTGCAGAGCGAGCAAATCTTGACGATGAGGAAGTCGGCAAATTCTGGTCGGCGCGTTTTCGAGCGGTCAGGCTTCTGGTTGAAGCAGCGATTGTGGCGTGTGCCGCGTACGTCGACTTGAATCCGATTCGAGCGGCTTTGGCGGAAACCATCGAAGACAGCGACTTCACGTCGGCTCAGAAACGAGCAGGAAATATGGACGACCGGGATTCGCGCGACGGGGCTCAGGGTTCCGTCCACGTTTCGCAGGCTCTTGTAGCAGATTCTACTTGCCAGCTCTCTCAATCGCTGCCTGCAACGAAGACTTCGTGTCTTTCACGTAGCCTTCTATCTTCGTTTTCTGGACCGCGATTTTGTAGTGCGGAATGGCTTTGGCGGGTTCGTCCAGTTGCATAAAGAGGTCGCCCATGTGACGTTCAAAGAAGTGCGTCAGTTGATCGTTGCGGGCTTCCGCGGGAGCTTCTTCCGCCGCCAGCGCTAAACGCAAAGCGCCCTTTTTATTGTCCATCTTCAGCATCGCATTCGCGGCTTCCTTGAGATTCCAAGCGTGAGTCGTCGTATCCAACGGAGCGATTTCTTCGTACAGCTTGGCGGCATTTTTGTAATCTTTCGCACGCACATACTGGCTGGCCAGTTTGCCTTTTTCGCGACTGATCTTTACGGCATCAGCATCCGTCATTTGCTCAGACTTTTGGCCGGTCGTCTGAAAGCGTTTCGCTTCTACCTTTGTCAGTTGCTTGATCAATTCAATCGCACGTTTCGAATGTTCGACACTCGGCGGCAGACCCGCTCCGCTGGTGTAAATGTCTGACAGCATGTACAGCGACAGCCAGTCATTCGAATCTTTTTTTAGTCGTTCGTCATAGCGTTTGACCAGATTTTCGATCTGTCCGCGATTGAAAGCGAATGACAAATACGAACGACGCGTGATGGATCGGTGAGCGTCGTGATGATGATTGGACAGCACATATTCGGCCGCCTCCTGAAACGGTTCGAACTCGGGAATCATTCGATACGACGGGATCAAGGCTTCATAGGCTTTCAGCTTCATCTCCTTGTCGTCCTTGGCCAATTCCAGTGCCGCTTCGAAGGGTTGCCGCGCGGCCTTAAAATTACGCGAGTTGTAGAACGCCGCACCCACGCTGAACGCTTCTTGAGCAGACGTGTACTGAGTGGCCACAGCGTCCTCCTGCGGTTCCGCGATGGGCACCGGCACCGCAATGGGTGCCGCTATGGGTGTCGGTGATCCCGGCACAAGAAATGAACTTAGGCCGAAACCAAGCAGTGCGATCAACAGGGTGCCAGACATTAGGAATCTCCAGATCAAGGGAAAGGACGTGGATTTGACTGTTCTCAGCGACAACGGAAGTTCTGTTAGATGCGGCTGTTCCACAGAGGACAGACACTGTTGCAACAGTGTGGCGACTTCGTCAGCCGACTGATACCGATCGTCAGGGTTCTTGGCCATCAGCCGGGAAACCATGGGCGCAAACCAATCGGGGATACTTTCCAAAAGGTGAAATTCGGTCGAAGCCGAAAAGACCACGCAAGACGACGCCGTTTTGTTCGATACGTTCCAGTGGACCATTTCGCCCCGCGAGATTCGGCTCATTGCCCTGGTTGTTCAAGCTTGCTCCAACAATGTCTGTTATTTCGTGAGCCCACCTGCTGAACTTTATTCCGCGTAGGACGTGAAGATGCACGAATTGTCAGTCGGATCTGTGATATGTCAGCTTGATTCCGAACATCTGACGTTTCAGGATCAACAGTGTGGTACCACGATTCGCATGGCACTGGGCTATATTCCGGACCTGTTGAGATTTCTGCAGTGGCTGGACTACCGCGATTACATTCGCGCATTTCGCGTGCCCACAGACGACGACTGCGGCCTAGTGGCGACGGTTTCCCACGGCGACCAGCTGTTCGAAACCGCACCTGTGAATCTGAGCTTGGTTGGTATCTGTGCGGACATTGATTGTGACGAGTCGCTTCCCGTGGGGCTTGAGGTGACTGTTCGTTTGGGGCTTGGCGAAAAAGAAACAAGGTTGACCGGAATCGTGCGACGTCGTCAGGACGCCAACATCGGCATCGAGTTCGACAACTGCTTCAAGGACGGCTGCTTGGAGCCACCGGAAACGCTCCGGCAAATCGTGGCCGCGTTAGAAACCCTTTGGCTCCGAGCACGCGCTGCACTGGGCCGACAGGGCGCAGCCACGCCGAATTAGTTGCCATCGGACGCCGTCGAATTCGGTGCCACCAGAACGGCATAGAGGGCGAGAGACATCAGCAGCATAGACATGATCAGGTTTCGTTCGTACCGCAGATAATCCCACACGGTGACTGCTGGGATCTCGGGCATGTCGTTGAGTCGCTGACGTCCCACAAAGTGCAGAGCTGCTCCGGGGCGAATGCCCGGCAATAGTCTTTGGTCTGTGCCGATCAGGCCGCGGTCTTGGTACGACGGCCTCAGATAAGATCGCAGTGCCAGCACGTCGATTCCGAGTGGGACTCCCCAGTCTTCCATCAGCTCTATCGCCGCCAGCGTGGCGTGGTCGTCGCAACTATCGACCGTCTGATGCGATCGAAAGCCGCCTCGCTTTTGGTACGTGCTTTTGTTCAACTTCTGCATCTTCAGCAACAGTTCGTGAATGGGAGCTTGGAATTCTGCCGCATCCACCGGCCGATCGATGAGCTTTGTCAGTCCCAGAATCGAACGCACTTCCTCTCGCTGAACGCGTTCGCTTTGCCGTTCTTCACGCAGCGTCGCTAACAGTCGGTCAGAGACCGTGTCGAGCTGCGGTGGCGTGCTCCGCCCTTCCGACAGTAGTTTTCGGACAACATACTCGTACGAAAACAAAAAGTGGAATGGCTTCCCTGCGTAGGATTCGTCAAAGAGCTGTCTCTGAGTCGAGTCAAAATGTGGTACGATTGGTGCTTCGTCTCCGGTGATCAGTCCCAATTCCTGTGCGTAGTTGAGGACAAACACATTTTGCTCACCCGTCAGTTGATCTTGGGCAAGTTGCTTAGCCCCTGACGTGTCTGCTTCGAGCCCTTTGTCTTTCAGCCAGCGAACGGGGCCCATCCAGTGTCGCCATGATGCATCTGCATACGGGGCTGTTGTAAAGTCGGCCACGTAGTGCTGCACACTTTCCGTTGTGACCGGACGCCACAGCGATTGAAACAAGAAGCCGAGCATCAAACCCATCGGGATCATGACGACACAAAACGTCTGTCGCCGTGTCTTTCTGTCACCCAAGATTGCACTGCCAGCAGAATCGATATTGATCGCCATGAAAAGGCACATGCCGCCAAGCAGCACGGCCGAACCGCTCATGGCTTCGACGCCTGCAAGCCCATTCAGGACAATGACACCGATGGTCAGGCCTCCGACCAGATGCTGTCTGGCAATCAACCCTCGGCGGCTGAGCTCCGTGACCAGCACGACCATGGCCAGGCCGGACACCGCGAAAACGATCGCCAGCGGTATGGTGACTCCCAGCTTCAGAAGTCCAATGTGAAGGAACGGAATCACCACAAGAATCCAGCCAAATTTTGCCCACCACTGCCCGACAGCCCCCACGCCTCTTTCGATTCCAGGGCCTTTTCTTCCGCACCTTTTGATGCTCGGGAAATCTTGACCATGCACCAAACACACGAGGATCGCTGCTATCTCCGTTGCAGTTGTCACGATTCAGCCACGCTTCTGCAAAACGATCCTGAGCGATCTCCACTGCGTCCGCCGACGAAGCTCCCCACGCGGTGATGAGTCCCACCAGCGGGCCGCGAAATCGATTCAGAGCGTCCGAAATGCCAAAATTGCCTCCTCACTGGACAAGTATCCGACCACACCACGAATCCCTCAACCAATCCATTAAAATCGACGAAAGTGCGGCGACCGTCGCTGTTTCGTGACTGTTATTTCTGTCAGTGAAACTCCGGCGGACGATACGGACTATCGGTGTCGGTGTCGGTGTCGGTGTCTACACGCAACGTCAGGGCCGCGATTTCGGCGGGGTGCTCGCCAATCAGTTGCTCCAAACGTTTCGCTCGCACCAGATGCATCCGGCACTGCCAGATCGCAAAGCCGGCCATCATCACAAAGCCCCCCAAGCCGACAAGAACGTTTGTT
>JBDNHJ010000327.1:0-6567 GCA_041688835.1 Fuerstiella sp. | reverse complement strand
GTGCTGCCAAAGACTTGTCATGTTGCATAACAACCCGAAACGCCGAAACAACGGCTCCGCCGTTCGTCGTTCACGCTGCGCCCCGTCGGTGGCGAAAAATCAGGCCAAAACCGATCCGAGGTTCGCTTGTTTAAGGTCTAGCCGTGTGCGATTCGCCGTGTTGAAACGAGACAACTATCAATGCCAAATCTGTGGGCGATCTCAAACCGTTGGCGTGCAACTTCACGTCGACCATATCGTTCCTTTAGCGAAAGGTGGCTCAAACAATATGGAGAATCTCCAGACAACCTGTGATGAATGCAATATTGGAAAAGGCACTGAGCTGATGTTAGACGGCATGAGTTCGCTTCGAATACCATAGTGTACACCGGTCGACTGATCCGCTGAAAACCGATGAGCATCCAGCAACAGAATGGCTGCGAAAGGAACAAAATGTCACGCACTACTGTTGGACCTGAGAGACTTGCAGTGGGAACGGCTGTAGTGGCTGCTGTGTTCTCTTTGTTGCAGTCGGAGGCAAGAAATTGCCCCTGTCGAAAACCGGGTAGTGCTGCACTACCGACACACAAGGTATCGGTGGGTTTTACAGGGTTTTTGCCAATGTGCCGAAACCAACCAAAACCGAATCTACCAATGTTTCTGCTGGTTAAATCGTGTTGTGCATTTACGCGATTCGGTTTTGGAGACCGCGACAATCACCAGATTGCAATCACTTCCGGATTCGCAAACGCAACAGCGGAGGTCGCTGTTGTGTTGCTGAATGTGCTGTGTTTCTTAACACTCAGGGTCTCTGTAGATTTCGAGCGTTGATCGACACCAAAGTAAACTGGGGGTTGCCGATTGTCCAGCGGCAGGCTGGTGCGAATTCAAAGATGTGGCAGCTCGGCGGGCGACATGCACAGGGCATTAGTCTTCCGTACCAACTTGACCGCCGAAGATCTGAAAGACGGTGCGAATGTGGGGGATTAGCACGGGAACAATGGTGGAATTGTTGGACGTGATTTCTGTCGTTGGCGAAACGTCGCCTTTGCGACCCGCCAAGACAATGGCCGCCAGAACGTGTTCGATATCGACTGGTAGGTCGGTGGCTTCTTCCAGAGCGAGGGCGTAGTCGAACAGGACGTTCGACAGCGCCGGTTCCACCGTTGCTTGGCCCGTGCTGGATACGCAGATTCCGCTTACGATTTGTTGGTCACCGTTGGTCATGGAGAATTCCCGTTCTTCCGCCCTGCTCTGTTGACGATCGATGTCATTTGATATTGAGAAGTCGGCCTGTGTCGGACGGACTGATGACTTCACCGACTGCAATGGCCGGGCCGATTCCCGCGTCTTTGATTCGTTGCTCGAACGCCGACGCCAGCGATGGCGAGACTCCCAGCAGCAGGCCTCCACTGGTTTGCGGATCAAACAGCACTTTGTATTCGGGGCGTGCAATGTTCGCTGTTGTGGCTTCCAGCAGGCATTCGATGTGCCGATTGTCGGGGGCCAAGGTGCTTTCGATGCCGCTTTCGATAGCTCGCGCTGTGCCGGGTAGGATCGGCAGTTTGTTGAGGTACAGTGTGGCGGATGTTTGACTGGCCTTGAGCATTTCGATGAGATGTCCGGCGAGTCCAAAACCTGTGATGTCTGTGCCAGCGTTGATGCCGAGCTGTGCAGCGATGGCGGCGATGGGGTGTTGTCGCTGCAGCATAGTTTCGATCAGTGTTTGATAGTCGCGGGCGCGGCACTGGCTTCTCATGTGTGCTGCGGACAATACGCCAATTCCCAACGGTTTCGTCACGTACAAAATGTCACCCACGGCGAGGTTTTGTTTTCGCAACAAAGCTTCCGACAATGGCTCGCCGATCACGGTGAATCCGACTTCCCAGCGTGGGCCGACGATTGTGTGACCGCCGACGATACTGCCACCCATGGCCTCGAATTCCAGTCGAGCCCCTGCCAGTAATTCGTGCAGCGCTTGTCTCTGGCTGTTGGATTCTCCTTTCGGCAGGACGACGTTTGCTAATGCCGCCGTTACGCTGGCGCCCATGGCGATCAGGTCGCTGGCGGAATGTAAAGCGACCACTCGACCGGCAAGAAAGGGATCGTCGAAGGGGTTTGAAAAGAAGTCGGTGGATGCCACGATCTGTCCCGCAGACGTGTTGATGATGGCCGCGTCGTCCATGTCTTCCTGTTTGATGAGCGCGGTGGCGGAGTTGCCCATCACTGATGTGAGTGCGCCTTCGAGCACTGCGCCGCCCAGCTTGCAGCCGCAGCCTTTGCATTGCATCGGTTCCGCACTGCTGTCCGCAATGTCTGGCACGCGGTACATCTTCATGAAGCGGGAATCGATGCGTTGTTTCAGCTGCATTGCCAAGCGGCCGCCAAAACTGAAACCCTTCCATTCGCCAATGGCGTGGCCGTCGCCGGTGTTCAGTAGTTTTAGAAACGAACGCTGCGGGACGTACGGCGTCAGTGGTTCGTGAGACAACGTGGCTTGAATGTTCTGCCACAGGATCGGTCCTTGCCGAACGGCATAGACGCCGGCTTTGGGAAGTTTTTCGGTGACGATTGTGCCGGTGTCGCCCACAGCGAAGATCGGTAAGGCGGATGTGGATTGTAGTGTGTTGTTCGTGGCCAGAAAGCCGCGACCATCCACGGGTAGGTCGAGTTGACTGAGCAGTTCTGGGTGGCTGGCTCCGGTGGCCCAGATGATGAGGTCCGCTTCTACCAATGAGCCGTCGTTCAGATGCAGTCCATCGTCGTCGGCTCGAAGAATGGTCTTGCCGGTTCTGACTGGAATATTTCGTTGTTGCAAGACGTCCAGCACTCGTTTTCGCATCGACGGAATGACGCCGTCCAAGATGTCGGCGCTGCGCGTCACCACTTCCAGCGAGAACGGCAGTGATGTGTGTTTGCGGAGAAACGGCGGCAGGCAGCATGTGATTTCCATCCCGGCGACGCCGCTGCCCGCGATGGCAATTTTCAGTGGGCGACCGCTGTCGTCGGCGGCATCCTTAGCAGCGTTGACGGCCTTGTGCTGCATGCGAATAATCGCAGCATCGAGGGCGGTTGCCAGCCGATCCAGAAAAGTCTGCATCGGCTTGATCTTCAGCAACGAATCTCCGCTGACCTGCACGCCATCGACGGATGGGACCGAACCAATGCCGATCGAAAGCACGTCGAATGGGATTGAGGGGCGATCGGAGAAATGAATCAGGCGTTGGGTTTTGTCGAGCCCGGTCACGTGGCTGGTGATCAGTCTGGCTCCGACGGAAGAGCACAGTCGGACCAGATCGATTTCCATGTCCGCTGGCGGAAGTTGTCCCGCCAGCACGGCGGGCAGCATGCCGGAATACGCAGCGATGCCGTTGTCTGAAAGGCACGTTAGCGATGTGTCGGGAATCGGGTGCATGCCCCATTGGCGGACAATATGAGCATTCGTGTGTCCGATGCCTAACAATACAATGTGCTTGGAAGGCAGTTGCTCTGCCGTGTCTTTAGACTTCATTGTCGTCGACTTTGTTCAATGCTGCGGAAAGACTGGCGGCAAGATCGTTGAGTTGTGAATCGTGGACGGTGCGTAGGTCCAGCAGCACTGTTTCGTCTTGAATACGTCCCAGCACTGCGGGACTGCTTGCTCGCAGGGCCGCCGTGAAGCTGTCGCTGCGGGGGCCGGAAATCCTGAGCCCAAAGCTGGGGATTTGGGAACCCGGAACCGATCCTCCGCCAATTTCCGACGTGCATTCCACGACATCAACAGCGCAGCTGTCTGGTATGGCTAGGTGTTGCAGAAGATTTTGACAGGACTGCCAGATGTCGCCAGCGGATTTCGACAACATGCGCAGCAGCGGCAGTTCTGATTCTGCTCGACCGCTGAGATGAATTTCTGCTGTGGCTTCGATGGCCGCCAGTGTGACTTTGTCGACTCGCAACGCCCGCATCATGGGGTTCTTGCGGAACGCTTCGATCCATTTCTGGCGGCCGATAATGATGCCAGCCTGTGGGCCGCCGAAGAGTTTGTCGCCACTAAACAGACTGACGTCGGCTCCAGCGGCCACGCTGTGCCCCACGGTGGGTTCCTTGAGTCCAAATTTTGTTAGGTCTTGGATACACCCGCTGCCCAAGTCGTCGATGACCGGGACATTGCGTTGCTGGCCCAGCGCTACCAAATCGGTGATGTCTGGTTCGGTGACAAAACCGCCTTGGAAAAAGTTGCTGCGGTGGACGCGAATGATGGCTCCCGTGTTTTCGCCGATGGCGTTTTCGTAGTCTCGCAGATACGTGCGATTGGTGGTGCCGACTTCTTTGAGGATGGCTCCAGATGCCGCAAAGACTTCCGGCAGTCGATAGCCGCCCCCGATTTCCACCAGCTGGCCGCGCGACACAATCACTTCTTTGCCAGCCGCCATGGCCTGTAGTACCAGCATCGTGGCGGCTGCACAGTTATTCACGATGGCGGCGTCTTCGGTTCCCGTCAGTTGCCGCAGCAGTTCGCAAATCCGTTCGCCGCGTTTGTTGCGTTTGCCGGTATAGAGGTTCATTTCGACATTGGCATATCCCGCTGATTGCTGCATTCGCTGAACGGCGCGATCGGCCAAGGGAGCACGACCCAGATTGGTGTGCAGCAGAATTCCGGTGGCGTTAATGACGGGCTGTTGACGGCGTCCGTTCTCCACGTTCGATTGCTGGATGGTGTATTCCAGCACGAATTGTGCTGTGGCTGCGGTGTCCAGCGTTGCGCCGTTCAGGATTGTTTGACGACACTGATCGACGCCTGAGCGAATCCAGGCCACGATTTGCTGACGCGGATACAGGGTGCTGATTCCCGACAGGCTGGCATGACGCAGGATGTCGTCGACAGCGGGAAGATTTCTGAGAGATTCGGTGCTGGCCATGGAGGGAGTTACGAGAACAGTTGAGGTTCGGTGGGTTCAGTGTCCGTTAACGGAACGATGCACTTGGGGGAATCAATGGTGGCTTTGTTGACGGCGGTGGACACGCGATAGCGAGCCAACGTGCCATCCGGTGATGGTTGAGTATAGTCGCTCAAGTGTTGCACGTCTGTCGCATCGCTGAGCCATGTTGCGTGGTGTTCCGTCGGGATAATCACGGGCATGCGGTCGTGGATGGAGCTCATGTCTGCGTTGGCTGCCGTTGTCAGGATTGAACATGTCAGGACTGGTTCTGCAGCTGAGTCTGGCGGCTGCCAAGATTCCCAGAGACCGGCGAGGACTAACGGCGAGTGGTCGACAGCATGAATCAACCACGGCTGCTTTTTCTGCCGGCCGATGTTTTCCCATTCGTAAAAGCCATCGACTGGAATCAAGCAGCGTCGTTTGCGGAACGCGCTGCGGAATGATGGTTTTTCTGCGGCTGTTTCTGAACGAGCGTTGATCATACGGCTGCCAACCGTCAGATCTTTGGCCCACGACGGCACTAGGCCCCAGCGCATCGGGACGGCCTGTTTTTGACTTTGCCGATTGCGGATGCAGATCACCAGATGAGTGGGGGCGAGGTTGTAGTGCGGAGTTAACCGAGGAAATTCGGTTAACTGAAATAGCTCAATCAGCTTGGCAGCTGGCGTGGAAAGTGTAATTCGTCCGCACATCGGGGCAGTTGACTTCTTATGTTTTGAAAATCTGAGGCTGACAGCATACAACATACCCAGCGGCGATTCTTCGAATTCGTTCGCGAGGCATGGCAATCCGCGATTCTGAAGGATTCCCGCCGACGGAATTTGTGACCTAGTCAACAGGAAATGTGATTATGACTGCCACGGAAGCAACAAAGACAGAAACCGCCACATTCGCCGCCGGCTGCTTCTGGTGTACAGAAGCCGTGTTTGTGCGGCTGAAAGGCGTCAGCAAAGTCGTGTCCGGCTACACGGGGGGCAGTCTGCCTAACCCCACTTATCGCCAGATCTGCACCGGAGCCACCGGACATGCCGAAGGAATTCAGATCACTTACGATCCTGCCGTGATTGGTTTCGACCAACTGCTGGACGTGTTTTTTCATACGCATGATCCGACCACTCTGAATCGTCAAGGAGCCGACGTTGGAACTCAGTATCGTTCGTCCGTTTTCTTCCACGACGAAAAGCAGCGGACGGCTGCCAAAGCGATGATCGACAAGCTGAACGCCAGCGGCACCTTTGACGTCCCCATTGTGACGAAGCTGGAAGAACTCAAGAAGTGGTATCCAGCGGAAGACTATCATCAAGAGTATTTTGAATTGAACGGTAGCCAGCCATATTGCCAAGCCGTGGTTGGTCCCAAGGTGGCGAAGTTCAAACAACGCTATGCGGAACTGCTGAAGGGGGCCGAGAAGTAGCGTGGATGGATGGTCGCATTGCAAGTTGCGTTGCAGTTGTAGTTGTAGTTGTAGTCCCGGCAGGGGCGACAGACTAAAAGGGGTAGGGACGTCCGGTTGAGCCGGACTCCCCTGCCTCCCAACCATTGGTATCTACACAAGTCAGAGCGGTATTTTGAACGGCATCGCGGTCTGAGCGATTCTTTGAAGTTGGCCGATGTCGATGTCATTCTGAGTGAGCAGATCATGGATGGAAAGCAGAACCATGAAGCCAGC
>JBDNHJ010000050.1:0-21985 GCA_041688835.1 Fuerstiella sp. | reverse complement strand
CGGCTGAACACCGTCGAGTTCGCATTGCGCGATTCCGCTCAGCGCGAAGGCCGACCTCGCAAGCCTGCGGGCATTCGCGGCGCGACACTGTACACTCACTTGGGCGATCACCCGCCGACGACATTGTCCGACTGGACGGTCAAAGGCACGACGACCAAGACTGTCAATGAGATTTCTATGCCCGACAACACTCCGTTCGGTGCCACATTGTGGATCGCGGCGGCGTGGTTGAACACACGACTGGAACACGGACCACTGGGCGACCCGGCATCGGTTCGCTTAGGCGGCGGTATCATGCAGGTTGTCGCGGCTGAAGCGACCAACAAGGAAGCCGTCGTTGTATGAACCTGTTCCGTTGACGCACGCATCCGTCCGCAGCGAGGCGGCGCGGAGACAGAGGGACACTCAATCTGGAGGGGCTTTGCCACTCGTTCTCGAACTAGCGTTTGGGAACGCAGTGGTGCCGCCTCTTTGGCGCCAGCGTTGTGTCAGCATCAAAAGGGTCTCTTTGTTGAAAAGTCGAGGAATATGGCGAGGTTTCGTCCTAATGATCTGCAACACGCGATGAACGAACTGTGCTGACATTGGACGCCAGTTCATTAACGGTCGCAACAAAAAAACTGACCCCGTTGTCGTTTTCGTGAACCTCAAGCGTCACTTCTTGCTCACCAAGATCACGGACTCGCGGTCGACGAATGGCGACCTTCTGACCCCGAGAATCAGGTAACCAGACTGAATTCCATGACGCGAGTTGACGCGATTCCACACACGTTCACCTATCGCGCCGCACAGCTTCACGACAGCCTGTTCCAGCAGACAAGTCGCCACCTGAGTTCCGATTTCCACGGCAAACGGTTTGAGCGATTCCTGCAGGAGTCGACGCAATGCATCAGCGTCGTTCACCAAAAACTGCGGCATGGATGCATTTAGCAGCCCTGCGGCACGCGATCTCGGCAAATTATTTTGCGGAAGAAAACGAATCAGGGCGTGCCGCCGCGCGACGACCACGGCTGTGCTTGGGAGAGGGAGACTGCGACAATTCCATGAAGCGTTCCATTAAACGCTCACTCACCTCATCAAGCAACTGGCTTTCCCTGTCATCTTCATCGTCGTCTTCTTCTTCGTCATAGACGCCACTGGCTATGCGACCGTCCAGCACGCAGTAAGAAAACACAGACAGAACTCCAGCCACCAAGACGGCCAAGGCCAGCAACGTCAAGCCGCTGAGCAACGTCGCAAATTCGAACGATAAAGCGGGAACCAGAAAATTAACCAACCAGCCGCAAGCCACGACCGACAGCATTGTTGCCGCAAATGCCAAGGTGGCCATTGTAGCAATGATCAACAGGCGTAAAAAAACAGGAGCATTTTTTTGAGCGAACATGGATTCGTCCTTGAATACATTGTGAGCAAACAGGTTTTTTGACCCTCAGCAAGTACGATACCAAACGTGCCGCAATTGCCAAGGCCGAGTGACAGTCTGCCGCTCGCGGTCTGTCACAGCGAAAAGCGTGGGTCGGGAAAATGCCGCTCGGTGGTCTCCACCGTGATTTCTCGGCGGAGACCCCCGAGCTACAATTCTGACCGTACCGGAGCCTATGTGCGGTTGTGAAAACCCTGTCGCGAGGCAGAAATTTGCAGGTTGTGTAGCCAGTTGGGATCGTAAGCTTTGTCATTGAGTCGCTGTGCGGGGCTTTGATGTTCTCGTGTCGTGTTGCTGCGAGAAAACGTACGAGGGGATATCGTACTTTTCCGTAAAGGAGAATGCCCCCTTCGCGTTTTTTCCCTTTTCGCGTTTTCCTAGAACCTGTGGTGGTTGGAACCTGCGGACTGCCATTATGCCTCGATCACTGACGCAGGGCTGAAATCGTATTCGCCCAATCGTACCCGGAAGTAAACGGAGGCAGAGGCTTTCCTTGGGCCTGATACTGTGTGAGGGTGTCTTCCACAATACGACACAACTCCGCAAAGACGGCCTGTTCGTCGTTGCCATGACAACCGCCGTAAAATAGCCCAGGGCAGCTCCCGACAAAGCAATTGTCTTCATCCGACCATTCCACAATTTTCACATACTTCGCAGCTTGACTCATGATTTCGATTCCTCAATGGCCCGCTTCACGGCCCGCTCTTGGTATTGCTTCGCATCATCCGCCTTCTTTCCTGATATTGTCACAGGCTTGATGACGCTGGCATGAACGAAGTTTCGATGACTACCTTTGCCACCTCTGTTCTCAAACCCCGCCGTTTCCAAGTCGGCAATCAGTTCTCGAATCTTTCTCGGCACTTCCCGTCCTCTTTTCTATGAACTTAATTCTACATTAGAAACACAGAGTATGCCATAAATTCTGGGGAAGGCGTCAGGGTGCCCGTGCGCATCACCGGCCGGATCGAAGGTTCACGGATAGGTCAATCAACGGTTTCTGGAACCTTCACTGCGTCCCAATCAACAAGCCACTGGTTTCCTTGGAGAGAATCGTGCCGTGGGGCGATTGTCGCTTTTTGATCAGACGGAAGACAACGAAGCGTTTGAGCGCGTTCTGGCGGAAGGCGTTGCCAAAGCGGGTTTACCGATTTTCGCCTCGACGCTGGTGCCCAATCACTGGCAATTGTTTTGCTGCGACTTGTGGATGCGGCGGCTGCCGGGCTACGGATTTGCATTTTCAGCGGTGCTGTGGGTACTATTAGCAGACCTGCCACTCTTCTGCCCCCCGCCTTCCCGCCTGATCTTCTCACAACGAGGTGGATCGTGAACTGCTGCCTTGCCCTGTTCCGTGTGTTTGCCTGCCTGCTGGTCATTGCTGTGACCAACGCGGTGTGCTCAGCGTCTGAATTGCAGATCCGGCCGACCGAAGTGACCCTGAACAGACCCGAGGCCGCTCAACAGTTAGTTGTGCAACGTGATGCCGCAACCGGTCGGTCTGTGGATGTGACTCGCGATGTGACGTTCACGATTGTGCCAGCGGACATCGCGACGATCGACGAACGCGGCCTGGTTCGGCCTCGCACCAACGGCCGCGGCACGATCGTGGTGACTTTCAACGGGCACAGTCAATCGATTCCGCTGGTCGTCGAACATCTGCACGATCCAGCTCCGATTTCATTTCGTCGTGAGATCGTTCCCATCCTGACCAAAGCCGGCTGTAATTCCGGCGGTTGTCATGGGAAGGCCGAAGGGCAGAATGGTTTTAAGCTCAGCATCTTCGGCTTCGATACCCGCGCCGACTACGAATCGCTAGTGATGGAAGGTCGCGGACGCCGCGTTTCGGTGGCGGCTCCGGCGGCGAGTCTGCTGTATCGCAAAGCGTCGGCTCGAGTTCCTCATGGGGGCGGGCAGAAGATCGAGCCCGGCAGTTTCCGCGATCAGCAACTGCTGCGGTGGATTCGCGAAGGTGCTCAATTCGACAACGCAGACGATCCATCCGTCGAAGTGGTGAGTATTGACGTTCAGCCTCAGCAACAGATTTTGCATGCCGGTGAAACGCAGCAGCTGAATGTGTGGACGATCGATGCCGCCGGACGTCGGCGTTGCGTGACCAGCGAAACAGAATTCGAATCCAACGCCGTGGCGATCGTCGATGTGGATTCTCGCGGACTGATTCAAGCCAGTGATGTTCCCGGAGAAGCGGCGATTCTGGTCAGACATCTGGGCCACGTCGCCACCTGCCGCATCACGTTGCCTCGTCCGAATGTGACCTTCGAACGTCCGGCCGTGGCGAACTTCATCGACGAACTGGCGTGGAACAAACTGCAGCGCCTCGGTATCGAACCCAGCGGTCGCTGCGACGATGCCACCTTTCTGCGCCGAGCCTCCCTGGACGTCATGGGAACTCTGCCAACCGCTGACGAAGTAGTGGCTTTCCTAAACGATGCCGCCACGGATAAACGCGCCCGTGTGGTGGACGGGCTGCTGGAACGTGACGAATACGTCGACTACTGGACCATGAAGTGGCTCGACATTCTGCGAGCCGACCAGTTGATTATTTCGCCTCAGGGAACCGTGGCGATGCAGCGCTGGCTGAAGCGCAGCTTCGCGGACAATCGGCCGTTTGATGAAGTGGCTCGTGATCTGCTGACCGTGCAGGGCAACACGTCGGCGGTCGGGCCGGGATCGTTCTACAAGATTCTGACGCAACCGGAAGAAGCCGCTCGTTCCGTCAGCCAGTTGCTGCTGGGCGTCCGCATCGAATGTGCTCAGTGCCACCATCATCCGTCGGAACGCTGGACTCAGGGCGATTACGTCGGGCTGGCTGGGTTCTTCACCGGGCTGAGTCTCAAGAAACTGCCGAACGGTGAACGGGCAGTCGTATCGTTCGGCGGTAAAGATCTGCCTCATCCGCGCACCGGCGAAGTTGTTCCGGCCCGAGCCCTCGGAGCAACCGCCGCCGACTTTTCGAACGTCGCCGATCGCCGTCGCATTCTGGCCGACTGGCTGACGGCACCGGACAATCTGTTCTTCGCGAAAGCCATCTCCAACCGGCTGTGGGCGCATTATTTTGGTCGAGGCTTAATCGAACCGATTGACGATATCCGCGAAACCAATCCGCCCACCAATCCGGAACTAATGGCCGCTCTGGCAGATCATATGCGCGACGTCCGCTTCGACGTGAAAGCGTTCACGCGCGCATTGCTGACGTCGGAACTGTATCAACGCAGCGGCGACACCAACGCCGCGAACGCCAGCGACCAGCAAAACTTTTCGCACTTTTTGCAGAAGACGTTACCGGCGGAAGTGTTGTTGGACGCGATTTCGAGCAGCACCGAAGTGCCCGAAGAATTCAACGGCTGGCCGGAAGGTTATCGAGCCATCCAGGTGTGGGACAATCGCATGCCGTCGTACTTCTTTACGATTTTCGGTCGACCGGTTCGAGCCACCGTGTGTGAATGCGAACGCGGTTCCGAACCCAGTATCGCTCAGGCGCTGCATCTGCTGAATGCTCCGGAAATTTCTGAGAAGATTGGGCACCGCAATGGTCGAGTTCGCCGGTTGGCGGCTTCGGATAAAACGCCGGTCGAGGTCATTGATGAACTGTATTTGAGTACGCTGTCGCGGTTGCCCGTGGAAGCCGAACGCATGCTGATGCTGGAGGCGTTTGCGTCTGCGGATCGTCGCGCGGCGGCTGAAGATGTGTTGTGGGCGTTGTTGAATTCGAAAGAGTTTGTGTTCAATCATTAGTTGTTGGCACAGGCTAGGGGAATCAACCCCTCCCGCCGCAGGCATGGGAGGGGTCGAACGAGCGGAGCGATGTTCGGGGGAGGGTGCGGACTGGTATTTTGAGACTGGCGATCGAAGAATATTGCCGGGTCGAAATGCATCCCATGCAATGCCCCCTCCCGGACATCGCTCCGCTGGTCCGACCTCCCCCTCAGCTTCGCTGGGGGGAGGTGCGACTTACGTGAAGCGACACACTGTGAACGAAAAGAAGGGACTAATTTATGTTAAACATTCCACTCGGCCGATCACGCCGCAACTGTAACGGCACGTCGCGTCGACACGCCTTGCGACTGGGCACCTGCGGATTGATCGGCGGACTCACGCTGCCGCGTTTGCTGGAACTGCAGGCCAAAGCGGCGACACCGATCGCCGCGAAGGCGAAGTCGTGTATCTTTCTGTTCCTGGAAGGCGGCCCGCCGCATCAGGACATGTGGGATCCCAAGCCGGAAGCGCCAGCGGAAATTCGTGGCCCATTTCAGGCGATTCGCACCAACGTTCCGGGAACCTTTGTCACCGACCAGTTGCCGCTGTGTGCAAACATGGCCGACAAGTACACGATTCTGCGTAGTCACAGTCATCGCGATAACGGACATACCACTGGTTATCATTACGTGATGACCGGTCGCAAACCGAACTTCGCGGACGGCGACAATCCCATTCCCAACAACGACTTTTATCCGTCGATTGGTTCTGTGGTGTCGCGGATGGTCGGGCAGCGTGGAGCTCTTCCCGCTTACATCAATCTGCCGCATCCCATGGCGGGCGGTGGGCCGGGATTCTATGGTCCGGAACATGCTCCGTTTGTCATTGAAGCCGATCCGACTCAGCCCGACTTCGAAGTCAAAGACCTAAAACCGCCCGGCGGACTTTCGACTCAGCGACTGGATCTTCGCAGAAAGCTGCTGTCGGGAATTGATCAGCTGGAAGCATCGCGCCTTCACGGCAAGGCGGACGTGATGTCGACGTATTATGAAAAGGCCTTCCAGTTGGTCACGTCCGATGCGGCTCGCCAAGCGTTCGACATTCAGTCAGAACCGGATGCGGTGCGAGACACCTATGGCCGCAATCAGCTTGGTCAGTGTGCGCTGCTGGCCAGGCGGTTGGTGGAAGGCGGGTGCCGGTTTGTGGGAGTCGACGCGCCGGGTTGGGACGTGCATTTCAACTGCTTTCCCAGTCTACAGACGGATTTGATTCCGTATGCGGATCGAGCTTTCAGTGCGTTGATCACGGATCTGGAAGAACGCGGTTTGCTGGACGAAACTCTGGTGGTGATGATGGGCGAAATGGGGCGGACGCCGCGGATCAACGCAAAGGCCGGCCGCGATCACTGGTCGATGGCTCAAACGATTATCTTTGCCGGCGGAGGCACCAGGCCCGGTCAGGTGATCGGCGCAACAGATCATCAGGCGGCCGCTCCGACGACGACTCCGGTGGGGGTCAACGATTTGTTACGCACGATTTCGGTGCTAATGGGAATCGATCCGGATAAACAGTTTCTGGGGCCGCTGGGTCGGCCGGTACCGATCGTGGATGGTGGAGAAGTGATCCGGGGGCTGATTTGAGCGAACATTGATCGGATCATGACAATGAGACTCGCCGTGCGTCATTCGCTCCGGTTAGAATCCGTACGGCAATCTATTGGAACGCTAATATGAACACGACATTGGAAGCGGCGATCGACCGTTTCGCTTCGTTGCCAGACGACGAGGCGCTAGAAGAATTCGAACGCGGCGAAACGAAGCCGAACTGATCCGACCACACTCCGGCTGCGGCCGACCTTTCGCTGGCAAATGCCGGACGGTATCCAATGTTGCTGACAACACCCAAGCGTTTTCAATCACCGAGTGTGTTGCAGACATCCACGCTGATTCTCACCAGCCTGCTGCTGCTCGCGGCACTTCCCACCGCCGAAGCTCAGCACACACCGGCGATTGGTTACATGTTTCCGTCGTCCGTGGCGGTCGGTCAAACCACGGACGTGATTCTCGGCGGTTACGACTGGACGCCGGACATGCAGTTGTTTGTGCATGATTTGCGGATCACGATCGAACTGGTCGGCGAACCGGGGCCGATTATTGTGCCCGAACCGCCGTATTGGATCGGAAAAAAGTCGCGTCGACCTCCCTTTTTGCTGCCTCGCGAAGTCAAAGCCAAAGTCACCGTGCCGGCCGATGTGCAACCAGGCATCGTCAAGTGGCAGGCCGCCAGCGCCAACGGAGCCACCGCAAGCGGCCGGTTCGCCATCAACCGTTTACCCGCGATCGCAGAAACGTCCGATCGCCAACACGTTCAGCAACTGCCAGAGCTACCGGTTTGTGTCAACGGACAGATCCGACACATTCAGGAAGTCGATGATTTCAGCTTCACCGTCAAACAGAACGGTCCCGTCTCGTGTGCCGTGATCGCGCGAGCCATCGGATCGGAACTGAATGCGGTTCTGGAAATCCGTGATGGTTCGGGAAAGATCGTCGCCGAAGTCGCCGATACGGCGGGGCACGATACGGCCCTCACTTTTGCCGCAACGGCCAACACACGCTACACGGTCCGCATCTATGATCTGGACTTTCGCGGGAATCGAGCGTTCGTGTATCAACTGCAGATCCACGCGGCTCCCCGAATCATCGCGGCGGTGCCGTGCCATGGTCCGGCGGGAAAAACGGTGCCCGTGGAATTCGTGGGTTACGGAATTGCGACCGGCAGCGCGGAACTGGAAACGGTGACTCATGATGTTGCGTTTCCGGCCGACATGAAGACTGCTTCGTTCGAATATTGTTTGGAAACAGACTTCGGCACTTGCGCTGCGGTGTGGCTACAGGTAAGTGGCCTGCCGGAACTTGTCGGCGATGCGAATGAACTGGCGGTTCCGAGTGCGGTGACTCGCACACTGTCCGAACCGTACGCTGAAGATCGTTTCGTCATGCGCGGCACGAAAGGCGATGTGTGGGTCGTCAATGCCGCAGGTTGCAGTCTCGAATTTCCTCTGGATGTCGCGATTGCAGTGTACGATCAGGAAGGCAAACAACTGATCCGCAACGATGATGTCGCAGCTGGCTCGTCCACGGCAGCCGCGTTGGAATTCACTTGTCCGACCGATGGGCAGTATCAAATCGGAATCACCGGCACGTCGCCGCTGTCCGGAACGCCCGCCGCAGTCTATCGCCTGACCGTCCAGGCAGCTCAACCGGATTTTGAAATCACGGTTCCCGAACTGCTGAACGCCGCCATCGGTGAAACTTCGAAGCTGTCGTTGAAGGTTGTGCGTCGAGGCGGCTTGCTGGGAGCGATCGATGTTTCGCTGGAAGGTCTGCCGGAAGGCGTCAACTTGCCGGAAGCGTTGCAGGTTCCCGAAAAGCAAAACGCCCTTAATATAGAAGTCACCGTCAGCGCGGAAGCTGCGGCCAACGCCGCGTTGATCAGCGTGACCGGTGTCGCAACAGTGGGCGAACAGAAGATTCGGCACACGACCGAGCCGTTGCTGCTGGCGACGACAATCACGCCGCCGTTTTCGATTGATGCCGAAGGACAGGACGACGTCACGAAGTGGCCACGAGGAACCACGTTTCCGGCTCCGGTTCTGATTGCGCGCGATGAAGGTTTTACTGCAGACATCACGCTGGAGATGACATCGAAACAGGGGCGGCATCGTCAGGGGATTTCCGGCCCGGAACTGGTGGTCACGCCCGACCAGACACGCGTGCTGTATCCCGTCTCTCTGCCCGAATGGCTGGAAACCACGCGCACGTCACGCATGGTGGTCAACGGTGTCGCCAAAGTTGCGGATGCTCAGGGCAACGTGCGATATTCGGTCACTCGCCAGAAGACTCGGATGGGTTTTCTGCCCACCGGAGCTCTATTAAAAGTATCAGCCGACAAGACGGAATTTACAGTGGCACCGGGACAGACGATTTCGATCCCGATCAGCATCGACCGTTCGGTGCAACTGACCGAACCGGTCATGCTGGAACTCATGGCTGACGAGCAATCGTCCACAGTACACGCACAGCCTAATACATTGTCGCCGAGTGTGACTCACCATGACTTTGCGGTGAAGGTCGATTCTTTGTCCAGCAAAGAAACCTGGCTGACCATTCGGGCGACGTTGCTGCAGGACGGCACGCTGCCGGTGATTGCGGAAACCCGAGTGCTGGTTGTGCCAAAGTCCTGACTGCGATCGTTCTAGCGATGATTCCAGCACCCATGCACAAGTTTCTTAGTTTCACCGCGTGGGCATCGCCCCGCGCGCTTGCCGCAACACACGCGGCCCGCTGGGCACGCGGTGAAACGAGTTTTCTCCGTAGCTGATCTTTCTTGACCACAGATATCACAGATGGTCACAGATCAAGAAACCAAGCGGATCTCGGCGTTTGCGGGGTGTTGATTTCATCAGCCGCATGTTTGTAGTCCTGCCGTCAGGCCGAATTTGCACTCGATTCCGCCCAAAGGCGGCACTACGAACATAGATGTTGCAGATGCACCAGTCACTGACGGTGTCCCTGGGCCCCGCAGTCTGTCGCTAGGCTCGCTTCTGCGGTCGGTCCCTGGTACGTTGGAGGCTGAAGAAAAAAAACAGCTTCGTGATCTCTTCCAGAAGTGGACGGATATGAACAGCCCGAACGAACAATCGACCGACCTGCCGCTCGATAAACTGAAACAATACTGGGGCTACGACACCTTTCGGCCTCTACAGCGCGAAGCGATTGACTGCACTTTGCAGCGACAGGACAGCGTGGTGGTGCTGCCAACCGGCGGAGGCAAGTCGTTGTGCTATCAGGTGCCCGCGTTGTGTGCCGGAAAAGTGGCCGTCGTGGTGTCGCCATTGATCTCGCTGATGAAAGACCAAGTCGATGGTCTTGTCGCTAGCGGAATCCATGCCGCCAGCATCAACAGTTCGATGACAGATCGAGACAAACGGCAGGTCGCCGATGATATTCGTCGAGGCGACCTGAAGCTGCTGTATCTGGCTCCCGAACGTTTGGTGCAGGACCACACCATCCGGTTTCTGAAAGACGTCGGAGTCAGTTTTTTCGCGATTGATGAAGCTCATTGTATCAGTTCTTGGGGCCACGATTTTCGTCCGGAATACCGGCAACTGAGTTCTCTGAAAACCGATTTCCCCGAAGCCTCGGTACACGCGTTTACCGCCACGGCGACTCCACGCGTTCGTGAAGACATTGCGAAGCAACTGAAGCTGAACGATCCGCAGATATTGGTCGGTTCGTTTGACCGCGAAAACCTGCTGTATCGAGTTCATCGTCGCACGGATGTTGTCACTCAGATGCGGGAAATTATTGATCGCTACCCGAAGCAGTCCGGGATTGTGTACTGCATCAGTCGCAAAGAAGTCGAAAACACGGCTGCCACTCTGAACGCCTGCGGGTATCGAGCGCTGGCCTATCACGCGGGTCTTTCCAACAACGATCGCAGCCAACATCAGGACGACTTTATCAACGAGCGCACCGACATCATCGTGGCCACGGTGGCGTTTGGAATGGGCATCGACAAATCCAATGTGCGGTATGTGATTCACGCGGGCATGCCCAAGTCATTGGAAGCCTATCAACAGGAAAGTGGTCGCGCGGGCCGCGATGGGTTGCAGTCCGAATGTACGCTGCTGTTTACCGGCGGCGATCTGATGGCGTGGAAGAGAATGACGGATGCGTCTCAGGCCGGAGCCAAAGAACTGCTTGAGGCGATGTATTCGTACTGCACGCGGACGACGTGTCGACATCGAGCCTTAGTCGAATACTTCGGGCAGACTTTGGACAAACCAAAATGCGATGCCTGCGACGTGTGTCTGGACGAAATGCCGCAGATCGCAGAACCATTGATTGTGGCTCAGAAAATCATTTCCTGTGTGCATCGGGTGGGCCAACGATTTGGAGCCAACCATGTGGCTCAAGTGCTGATCGGGTCGGCTGCCAAACGCATTTTGGAACTGGGCCATGACAAACTGTCGACCTATGGTTTGCTAAGCGATCATGCTCAGCCCGCCGTTGTGGATTGGATCGAACAACTGACGGGCCAAGAATTTCTGGTGCGCGTCGGCGAATACGGCGTGCTGAACATTACCGCTGGGGGCCGTCAGGTGTTGAAGGGCGAGATTGTTCCGACACTGTTCGAAACGACGGCGGTGCCGAAGAATCCGAAGAAGTCATCGCGTCAGCAGGATGACTGGGCGGGAGTCGACATGCCGCTGTTTGAATTGCTGCGTGAACTGCGGCAGAACTTGGCGACTGAAAAACACATTCCTCCGTTTGCCGTGTTCCACGATCCATCGCTGCGAGAAATGGCTCGAAGACGTCCTTCCACAAGCGACGCCTTTCGCACAATTTCCGGCGTGGGCGATCGGAAGTTGGCTGACTATGGAACGCGATTTGTCGATGCGATTGTGCAGCACAGCCAGACGCACAACCTAGCAACGGATGTCGGAGCGGCGGCTGCGGTCGCTCAGAAAACGTCAACGACCGGACCGAAAAAAGTGGTAAACGCCGCCCGGCAGCAGGCCTACGATCTGTTTGCGCAGGGGCGAACGGTTGCTCAGGTTGCTGGCACGATCAATCGCGCCGAATCGACGACGTCTGCTTATCTCGGCGACTTCATTCAGGAAAAGCAGATCACTGATCCGTCCCCGTGGGTCGATGCCGCCACGATCACCGCCGTCCGCGCGGCGGCCAACGAGGTGGGTCTGCTGGAAAAACTGGCTCCCATTAAAGAGCAGCTCGGCGACGACGTCAGCTATGAGAATCTGCGAGTCGTCGTGGAATGCCTGAAGGTCGAAACAGGATATCAGCCGGGGTAGTGCTTTGTCAGAGCTGGTTTTTCGGGTTGTCGAAATGTAGCTCGGTGGTCTCCACCGTGATTTCTCGGCGGAGACCGCCGAGCTACGAAAACGAAACGCTAACTTACGCATGAGCCCTATTGCGAGACCGAGATGTCTTTGCGGATCAGCCAGGCGGCGAGCCATGTGCTGCCGACGATGAAGGGGCTCAGCAGCAGCGTTCCGTGCAACAGGCGGCCCCAGCTGTCGCGGTTAACGTGCTGCCACTGTTCCAGAAAGGAGAGTGATTCGGGAAAGCCGACGAATGCCACCGGTGGTAGCAGAATTAGTAAAACGGCAGTGATACCGATGACCCCGGAATAGATGGGGTGGCGAATGCTGCAGGCGGCAAGGACGACGACAGAATAGATGAACAGATGCAGCAGAATTGGAAAACCCAAAGAGGATGGGAATGAAAGCTGTTGAGCCCCATACGGATGAACGTCGCTGACCAGCATTTGTTGCAGGATGGACAACGGGATGTCGTAGCATAGTACGATGGCAGCAGCACCCGCGATGTACTTGACCGAGAACCATTGACGCGGCAAAATGGGGCGTGAACGCCAGAACGTATGCAGCTTCGGTTCTAGGTGAGGAACGTAGCTTCCGACAGCAAGGATAAGTGCGAGCACACAGCCGACGAACGTTCCGAAATCATGAATCACATCGAAACGTCGGCCTGCCTGTTCCAGCCCGGCCAGCAACAGAACGAGTACAAAACCGCACAGTGCGATGGGGATTGATTCGCGAAGTTGCATCCACAGCAACGCTTTTTGCGGGGTCGTGAAGGGCTGGCTGAGTGGCAGATTTGCACGGTAGTCGGGTTCTTGCCGCCTCCCAGCGCAGGTAGAGCAAGCAGTGTGCGGCCTCCGTAACGCCGGGCAGCGCTGACCAGCAACGCGCCGACAGTCAGCGACTGCACGACAAAGATCGGCCACAGTGGTCCAGCATTCTCATAGAAGTTCGGCTCTGTCCACACAATCGCAGCCATCGGGCCGATCGACATGACCAGCCATGCGAAATGGAAGACGTCACCTAGAAATCGTTCTTGCTTACGGCGGCTGAAAACCAGCGCACTGAAAATGTGCCTGACGAATTACGGATCAAAGTGGGGGTGTACACGGGAAAGGGGCGATTGCTCGCAGTGCTAGGAGTTTACAACAGAGATTCTCTTCTCTCTTAATCGTTCCTTTCCTTGGTGAAAGTCTGTACGGTTCCATTGCAATCGCATTTATTTTCGCCTAACGAAGCTGACGGAGTCATTCCACTTAAATATGCCCGGAGTAATCAACGTGTTCTCTTTCAAACTCACAAACAGACCTCGAAAACGACGGAAGTATCAGAAACCTACGGTCGCAGAGGCCATGGAAGTTCGATTGTTGCTTACAGGAATTGCCTGTGACGACACGGCACTTTACTTAGTGGACGATGCAACTACCGCGCCGATGGACGATACAACTGTCGGCGATACAACAATCGCAAATGATCCTTTTCTTGAAGCGTTGATTGCAGCAGTGGATGCCGCGAGGCTGGATGAGGTTGCAGCCCAAGGTATCTACACGCCAGACACGCTGGATACGGGCGATTTGGAAGACAACCCGTTCGATGACACGTGGGTTCCCGGATTTGACTGCGATGACTTTGCTACCGCAGAGATAAATTTTTGTGAGCACACTCTTGCAGCAGAGTTTCCTGATGCGGACTTTGACTTGCTGGCTGTGACAAACGCGGATGATGGTGATGACTGGGGCCACGCAGTTGTTCTTGTTGAAAATGACGGATATATCTACATTGTCGACCCTCAAACCGGTGCAGTCAGTGCTGGAATGGACAAATTTGACGAAGTCTATGAATTCATTGGCGAAGTTTTAGACGAATACCCTAACGCGCCCGATGACTTTGAGATCGGCGTATTTGAGCAGCCACTGTCCGGTCAGCCTGGCTACGCTGGAGTTGAGCCACCGTCATTCGAATCTAGTGCTGAGATGGTTGACCTTTTGGAGTGCATCCTCTGTTCGATCGGGCATGAAGACCCCGAGCTGTTTTTGACGAATCCAGTGGGCTTCCCAAATTCGGCAGATGTTCAATAATTGTCGCGGTTTGCCGATTTTTGACGCCTGACGTCATGCAAAGGATGATTGATGAGAATTCGGCATTACTTTCCCCTGACGCTGACGATCGCGGCAGTTGCTGTTGTCTTCAACGCCAATCAGGTTGAGGCAGCGAGATTCATTTCCGCTAAGATCTCCGTCGATGGCAAACCCGTACTTTTCGGGTACACCAGTGACAATGGTCAAAGCAATCGTGGCGCAGTCTGGGCACTCATTGACAGCATTGATTTTCGTTCTGAAAAGTTGAAGCCACTACGGCCAAGGCAAAAAGCCAGTTCGTCACGAGCGGTCGCAGACGACGGGTTAGACAAACTTCCAGCTTCAGATGCGTTGACGTTCAGGGGAGACGTCCGAGTGGAAATTAACTTTGGAGGTGCCGTAAAACTCGACGAGCTTACTCTCTCCAAAAACACTGATCGTCGTGGTCGCTCATGTTGGCGACTCGACAGCGGCTTCGCAGCAGGTAACAAGGATCGCCGCGGGTTGACCGACGGTGAGGCACTGAAGAAGCGTGTGCTGCCACCGAAGCAACCGTTGGTGCCAAAGAAACGAGTGCCGCAGTTCGCTGCGACGATGCGTGACGGGTTTGGGAAGAGAATTGTTCTATCTGCCGGTGACGTTTGTTCCGTACTTCATTGGTGACTGGAAGCCCAAGCGATGTGCGGATAATCCAGTGGGCATCACTTTCAGTACTAACGTGTCCTTGAATCTTTTGCGGACGTCTTCGATCTCAATTACGGCATCAGTCATTGGGTTTCTCCAGCAGAAGTGTCAGTCGCGGTGTCCTGATTTTGTGAGAGCGTCAAAGCATCATCCAGCAAAGCGTGCAGACCTGCAGCATCGATGCCCAGCATGCGTCCTTGGCGGGCGAGTTGTTTGAGTTCGTCGAAGAACTGATCGCGTTGGCCGTTGAGCTGATCGTGGGACACACTGTTGCCGACGAACGTCCCTTCGCCATGACGCATTCTCCAGCAGTCCTTCTGCAGTCAGGCGTTGGTAGACACGAAGCACCGTGTTCTGATTGACGGCCAGTTCGCGGGCGAGCTGACGAACCGACGGAATTTGTGCCCCTGCGGTCAGCCGACCGGAAAGGCACTGGGCGCGAAGCTGATCGGCGATCTGGCGAGAGATCGGAACAGCAGAACCCTTTTCAACACGAATAAGCATCGGAACACCTCATGCGGATTGCTCAAGTGACCACAGTTGCATAACAGTGGTCTCAATGCGTCAAGAATATTCGCGAACGATTTTCAGAGAACACTGAAGTGCCGGCACGGCGAATCGTTTGACCACGACTCGTGGAGAAGGCTTTTTGCCGCCTGCACTTTGTGCAGGCGGCCTCCTCTGCGAGTCGGGTCAAACGAATACACGACTACGGAACAACAAATCATTTCGTGTAAGAAATTGTCAGGTATTTCCAAACACTGGAAGTCCCTGCCACACGAAAGTGCCCCTTGCTGCCGGAAACTCGATACAGTCTGATTGCTCGCCTCGCCTGTCCCGAGGACACGGAAACGTGGGACGAATTTTTGCGCACGTATGAGGCGGCGATTCTGCGGTATTGCCGGACCAAAGGACTACAGGATGCTGACGCCGCCGACGTGTGTCAGCATGTGTTAATCGCCGTTCATCAGGCGGCTCAGAACTGGCAGCCGTCCGGTCGTTCGGGCAGTTTTCGAGAACAACAGCCCGCTTCCTGCTTGGGATTGCGTGACTTGGTTCCGCAAGTGACACAGGCAAAAACATGTGGGGCAAAAAGATAGGTGATTACAACGCCTGTTTGTTGTTTTCTTGTGGCAGATCGAGTTCGCTCCTGTCAATCTGCGGACATTAGCTTTTGAGTTCGGACGAGAAGTTCGTTCACTTCCGATCGCCTAAATGGAGCTAAGGTCTTTGCTGACGCCTCACGAGAGTCCTTCGCAGCAATCATCTGCTGAACGTCTTTTGCCTTCATTCCAACGGACAAAACTTCGTTGAGGTCAATCTGCGTGCTAGCTTCGAGAAGCTCGTCGATGGAGAGTTTCGGCCGATCAGTCAGCAGGTTCCGAATCAAAGTCACGGCATTTAGTACCTGTTCCACGGTATGTCCCGTATGATTCTGGGGTGCTGCCTTTGCGGAACCGCTACGCTTAAAGATAAATTCATGGCCACAGTCGCACAGTTTGGTGCGGACTCCGACGATTGCCTCACAGGCCGGGCATTGCTTCCGACCACGTCCCAATGAATTCGCCAATTCGATCTTCCTTCTTGTTAACATAATCAGTTTCGTCCAGCTTCCAACCGTCAACGGAACGGCTGAACCACCATTTCACTCAGCCGGATGAGACACATGAAACACACCCCACTGTCAAAGATCCATCGACCGGAAACACGCTCTTCGAAATTCTTACGTTTCTACCGGTAGTCGGATTGGCACTGTTAATATTCGCACCGTTACCAGCCGCAAATGGTGACGAAACCGTTCTCTCCGCAGCAGAATTCTCAAAAATTGATTCTATTAGAATAGAGCACCTGAGGCTCGTTGGTGAGGTTGATTCTATTGAACTTACGGAGGAAGAGGTTTTAAAGGAGAAGCTTTTCAAAATTTTCTATACTCAATACCTTCATATGGAATTAATGTTGAAGGTAAAGTTCCTACATTTAGACTTAGTAAAGATGGAGTGGCAGAATTAAGTTTTCATGATCCTAGGAAAATTACAAGAAGAAACAACTTATTGCCAACCTTTGGTGCAAGAGTTGAGATTAATTTAGCGCCAATAGCAAGTGCAAGTGAAAAAAGTGCTATTTTTGAAGTTACTATAGCTCATCAATTATTAGTACTACGTGCAGGAAACCTTAATGACACATATCAAGAGATGGGCGATAAGGCTAGGTATGATTACTCAGCAATACTTAACATAGTGGAGTCTGGTAAAACTTTTTTTGGATTGCTTAATGCCATGAAAACCGTATGGAGAAATAATTTAAATTTAAAAACTAAAAGAGGCTTAATTTCTCAACCTCAACTTTATAGAGATAGATGCATAGCTGGATTTGAAGATGGATTAATTCGAACTGCTCATTATTATAGAGCCTATAGAGATACTTCTGCTTTGTGTCTTGCAAAATTAGATTTAGTTCTCCCACAAAGAAGTACTTGCAATGGCAATGGATGATATGAAATCTGCTGATACTTGTAAAAGTATATGGAGTTGAAGGAGAAATAGAAGATAGTGCTAAAGGAAAAGTTCTTACTAATGAAATACTTAGTGTTCATGGTTGGGAAAGCCCTTTAATAGGTCGTGCTTTAAGGCGTAAGAAAAGACTGTAGCTGTTCGTCTATAATCGAAGCGGAACAGATTCCAATCGCATACCTGTTAAGGCATCAATAAGTCCCCTCGCCGTTCCGTGGAACCGTGGGACTCTGGTCAAAATTGGATCGGATTTTTGGAAGCGCGACCCATTCTACGACCGTATTCCTTTCGCCCGCATCAAGCCATCCGCCTAGGCGATGGAATCACCGGTGAGTGGCGGGACGGGATCGGTGCGGTAGTCCACCACCATGTCATAAGCGGCGCGTTCGTAGGCGGTGATCAATACGGTTTGCAGATCTAGTTCTGCATCGGGGTCTTCGGGTTTCAGCGGAATGGAAATCACGGGTAGCTGCTGAGTCACCAAGATCGGCCAGACCATGCCCTTCAGTCGGTCGCCTCGGCGAGACACGTGAACGTAGTAGTCGGCTGCGGGAAGCTGTTCGCGACAGTGCAGATGTTCGCCGTCACGCAGCAGATCGATTTCGATCAGGTGAGTTGAAGAGGCCATCACCTCTTTGCGTTTTTCTTCATAGCTGGCTCGCCCCCGCGAACCGACAATCTTGTTGGTTGGGCTGAGAATTTCAATCACCGCCAGGACGCTGTTCTGCAGCTTGTCGACAATGGTCAGGTACGCTTCATGAATTTCATCGTCGATCAGGGTCGTCAGCACGACCGGTTCGGCAACAGCCGTATCGGTTTCTGCGGATCGGGTTGCGGGGGAGTTCTCGTTTCGCGCGGCGACAACCTGCAAGTCCGGAATGATCGCTTTGCGCCCCGGATCGTTTTCGTCCGACACGTAGACGCGTTCTTCGACACGAACGTGGTACAGCGGCCGCAATGAGCGATTCAGGAGCTCACGGGCAACCGACATGAGCTCATGATGCACGTCGGGCCAGTGGTCGGGCGATTCGAGGTACGGGTCCATACCGGGAAAGGGTGACGGCATTTGCGGCATCCAGTTACAAGGCCATTTGTTGGTAGGTTCGGATAAGTGCAATCGGATCATCTCATTCTACGAGCGAACCCCGCCAGTCGAAAGCCCCGATTGTTGTTCCCAGCTGCCGAATTATCCCAAACAGACATCGAACGTTCTCCGCCAAGTGAATCCGATGGCAAAATTTCTTGCATTTTGGCCTACAACCAGCAATGCAAGCGGCGACTGCACTGCCTACGCTGTTCAGCCATGCAATTCCCCGTTAAATTTCCCTTCCCAACCCGCACGCACAAGCCCACACGGAACAACCCTCATGGCAGGCAGCACAAAGACGTCAACGAAGTCCAAAGCCAAGTCGGATCCGGTTAAGAAAAAGGTCAACGTCTTCCATCAGCGACTCGGTTCGCTGACGTATTACCAGGCCTGCCAAATGCTCGGCGATGACGGAGCCAAACTCATCCAGCGCGGGGGACGCAGTTTTGAAGTGCTGTCGGATCGTGACGTGTTTCTGGGCGGCGACCTGTTTCGAGTTCGCGTGGAAGATGCGGCCATCGATGGCGGTGTGGCCATCGCCACGATGACGCTGCAGTCGGCTCGAGCCAAACAACTGCAATGCAACTGCGACCAGTGCGACGTGCCCTGCGAACATCTGGGCGCGGCGACCGAATTCCTCCTCGATGCCAAATCAGAACTCGGCCTGGCCATGCCGCCGGACACGTCGGTGCCGCTGGAAAATCTAACGGAAGAAGAACTGCTGCATCGAGCCATCGCCGAACGTCAGGACCGCGCCGCCAAAGAAGCGATGAAGCTTCGGTCGATGAACACCGACAAACCGTGGGTGGATTATGTCGTCACCAGCCAGCAATCCGGTCGCAGTTATCGAGTCGCCTTGCGCGGCCTTGTAGCGGGTGAATCGTACTGCACGTGTCCCGACTTCAAGACCAATCATCTGGGCACCTGCAAACATATTTTGCACGTGCAAACCAAAGTGCAGAAACGGTTTGCAAAGAAGGACTTGAAGCCGTACCGCCGCAAACGTCTTTCCGTCCGCATCAGTTACGGGGCCGCTCAAGGGATCGTCTTCAACGTGCCTCATAAGGCCGATGAAAAGATCGAAGAAATTGTCGGCCATGCGTCTCTGGTTCCACTGACCGATGCCGCCGATGTTGTGCATCGCATTCAGGCGCTGGAGGAAGCGGGGCACCACGTCACGATCTTCCCCGATGCCGAACAATACATTCAACGCAAACTGGTGCAGGCGCGCGTTCGCAAAGAGTGCGACGAGATTCGCAAGCAGCCGAAGACTCATCCGCTGCGGACACAACTTCTGAACGCCGAACTGCTGCCGTATCAGTTAGACGGTATCGCGTTTTCCGCCGGTGCTGGTCGAGCGATCCTGGCCGACGACATGGGCCTGGGAAAAACCATTCAGGGCATCGGCGTGGCCGAACTGCTGGCTCAGTTGGCCGACATCAAACGCGTGCTGATCGTGTGTCCGGCGTCGTTAAAAAGTCAATGGCGGAACGAGATCGCAAAGTTCAGCGGCCGATCGACGCAGATCGTGCTGGGCAACGGAGCCGAACGCGTCGAACAGTACAGCAGCGACACGTTCTTCACCATCTGCAACTACGAACAGGTGCTGCGAGATATCACGGCCATCGAAACCGTGCCGTGGGATCTGATCATCTTGGACGAAGGTCAGCGCATCAAGAACTGGGAATCCAAAACCAGCAACATGATCCGTCTGCTGGACAGTCCGTTCCGTCTGGTGTTGTCGGGAACTCCATTGGAAAACCGGCTGGGCGAACTGTACACCGTCACCAAATTCGTGGACGACGAACTGCTGGGACCGGCGTATCAGTTCTTCAACAAGCATCACGTCGTCGACGAACGAGGCAGCACGAAAGGCTATCACCGCCTAGACGAACTGCGCGAAAAAATGTCGGGCGTGCTGCTGCGGCGCACGCGTGCCGAAATCGCCGACCAGTTGCCCGAACGCACGGACGAAGTGGTCCGCATCGAAGCGACTCAGGAACAGTACGACATCCAGGCCGCTAATTGTGCTCGAGCTGCTCAGATCGCGGCCAAGAAGTTCATGACAGAAATGGACCGCTTGGTTTTGATGAGCTGCCTGACCAACGCGCGCATGGCGTGCGACAGCACGTATCTGCTGGATCAGGAACAGCAGGAATACAGCAGCAAGCTGGAACGCCTGACCGAACTGCTGGCGACACTGTTTGAAGATCCAACTCGCAAGATCGTGCTGTTCAGCGAATGGAAGAAAATGCTGGACCGCATCGAATCGCGGATCGAAGAACTCGGAGCCGACTACGTGCGTCTGGACGGCAGCGTGCCTCAGAAAAAGCGCGCTGCCATCATCGCGAAGTTTCAGAACGATCCCGAATGCCGCGTCATTTGCATGACCAACGCTGGTTCGACGGGCCTCAACCTGCAGGCGGCCAACACGGTGATCAACGTCGATTTGCCATGGAACCCAGCCGTGCTGGAACAGCGGATTGCTCGAGCCTACCGCATGGGCCAGAAGAATCCGGTTCATGTTTATAAGCTGGTGACGGTCAGTCCCGGCGACCCCACGATCGAAGAACGCCTGCTAGATACGCTGGCCGCCAAGCAGGATTTGGCGGACGCATCGCTGAACTTCGACAGCGACATCAGCGAAGTCGCGATGGTCAGCGGTATGGAAGACCTCAAACGGCGTCTGGAAGTGGTGCTGAATCCGGCGCGCAAACCGATCGACGAAAGTCAGCAGCGCAAAGTCGAAGCGGAAGCTCAACAGCTCGCAGAAAAACGCGAAAAGGTGTCTCAAGCCAGCGGAAGCCTGATCACCGCCGCACTGTCGCTAGCCGGAGAACTCATCGACAGCCGTTCCGATGCACCGCCAGATGAAGCGATCGTCAACAAGTTGACGGAAAAACTGTCGCAATGCGTTGACCGCGATTCCGAAGGCCGCCCGCAGTTGACGATCAGTCTTCCGAATGAAGACGCGTTGAAGGGTTTGGCGGCGACGCTGGCAAGACTGCTGGAAAATTAGGAAACATCATGCCCAAGCCCAAGCCCAAGCCGAAGAAGAAGTTGACGGTTTCGGTAAGCTGTCGAAATGAACGTCGGCAACGAAGCCACGTTCGACGATCCTCACCGCTACAGCAGCGGCATCCGCTATGTCTTCGGCAACGGAACCCCGGCTCTCAACGCCGGCGGCATGACGGGCGCTCTGGCTGGGAAATCGCTGCGTTTTTCCAGTGAGCAGCCGTGACGTCGATGCACGCGATTGCGAAACTGGATGAGTGATTCCGGCGGCGAGTTGCGGTAAGATGTATAGCCGCCACCGGCTTCAATCCGCAGCGGCATCCGCACATCCGACATTGCTGCAGGGAACACAAAATGCCAATCATCTTTCCCGGAATGGATCTGTACCTTGAAGCTTCAGGAGTTTTTCCGGGAATTCACGGCCCGATGATCACCTACATGCGTGACCAGATGTCAGCCGGAATTCGCCCACGTTACATCGCGTCGGTCGGCGAACGCGTCTACGTGGAGTCTCAGACCAGCGGTCGCAGCCATGCCATCATCCCGGACGCATGGGTGCGACGGACCGGG
>JBDNHJ010000326.1:0-4074 GCA_041688835.1 Fuerstiella sp. | reverse complement strand
TGCCCGCCCGCGGCGAGTCTTATATCATCCGAAAGCAGTTAGCGTTGCCAGATGTATGGCAATGCACTTTTGTAGCCGCGACACCCCGGAGAAACACAGACCGCAAGAAACGACCGAGACTGGTTTTGGCACAGTTCTGACACAGTTGGCATTTGGCCGAAATCATCAAAGCCGCAAACCTCAACCTGACAACAACTTAGATCAACTCAATTCACTGCCGGAAGGTTTTTACGTCGCCGATCTCCACCGCAGAGAACGGTATTGAGCTACGGAAGATGCGACCAACGCCAAACGGCGCAGGCGATCGCGGGCTTGCACCAGAGAGAATGGGACCGAAGCGATTGAATTTGCCCACCGAAAGATTTTCCAACACGGCCAGCCGTGATGTTATTGGCCGTTGGGCGCTAGCCCCGGCTCGTGCAGGGAACAACCGGGGCGAGCGGCAGCGGCCAACGGATGCGCGGATCATGCAACGGTACGCGCTGAATCGAAAAACCGGGGTGTCGAATGGTTAAATGAGTGGCCGTCGATGACCAGCGACCGTCCGCCGGAGTGGAATTCAGTCGGTCGGCAGGCTCAACAAGCGACAACTCGACCGATCGCACCACCCAGCGTCGCAAAAAGCGTAACAGCCATCGCGCTGCTCTGCGACGCAATACCCTAAGCCCCGCCGCTCCGTTGAACACGGATTTGAAGCCGGGCCGAATCACCCCAAACGGAAATCAACGTCTGCACCGGCCGGCGACAAATCCTAAATTGTTAGCCGCCGATTGCAGCGGATTCCGCATCACCATTTCGCAACGCCTGACGTGTGCCCATCAAGAGTTTGCCAAGCATGTTTTGTCCGCCACCAAGTTGACCGCAGCCCCAGAAATAATCAGTGGGCGCGTTCTCAACGAGTTCTTCGTTGCCGGTCGCAAGTAAAGCCTCGCGGAGTTCGGCATGAGTCGTGAATTTGGCATTCAAGGCGTTGCACATGATTTCGACCTTTACGTCCTCCCAGTCGGGTCGCAGCGGAAGCTTGCGAGTTTGGCCAAGGGTCTTGGCCTCTTTTGGGTTACGTGATACGCGAATCCGCTCTTCGTGCTCCGTGCCAGCAAACTTTTGCGATTGGAAAAAGTGTTCCACGGTAGGCCAGTAGCGATCGTCCAGCGTGAACCCGTACGCGGAGAAGTTGCACAGGAATCCGCATTCGTCAGATGGAACGTAAAAGAGATCATTGGTCACGCTCAGGAGGAAACATGTACGAGCAGGACACGTTCGGTGGAAAAAGGTTCGAGCGGCTAACATTGGAATGTGCGACAGGTTGTCGCAAAAACCGCAATGTACCGACAGCGGAGCGCGTTGGAAATGTGGTTTTGGTCGGTCTTTTAGCATTTTGAGCTTGGTTGGATCCGGCTCTGTCGAGGGACTGTGTTCCTTCTTCTTCTTCTGCTGAACGCCCGTCAGTGAGCCGGCCTGATGGTCGGCTCAATCGGCGGGCGCTTCAGCACCACAGCCGAATGCGGTCGCGCAGATTTTCTGGCACGCGCTGACGCAGGGCTTGTTTGGCTTGAGCTTCGTGGGTGCGGGTGCTGAGGTGGCTGAGGATGATGAGTTCGTTTTCGAACTTTTCTGCGCGGTCCAGAATGTCGTCCAAATGCATGTGGCCGAACTTGTGGATTTTTTCTTTGCGATGTTCGGGCCGGAAGAATGTCATTTCTGTGATCAGCACTTCCGCCTTCAGCACGTCTGGGTGAGCATCCAGTCCCGCCGGAGCGGTATCGCCGGTGAACGCGACAAGTGGCGTCAGCGTTTCGTGCGTGACTTCTGTGCCGGCGAGTCTGAGGTCGCGGATTTCGGCCCCCGTAAGTCCGATGTATTCTGACTTCAGCTTCTTCCTCGAATCGTAAACGAGATAGCCGACGGACGGCACGGTATGCTTGGTCTGGAACACGCGAACTTTGTGCTCACGCGACAGATCGATCATGTCGCCGTCTTTGACGGGCACGATTTCGCAGACCATCCGCCCGCGATCCAGTCGCTGCCAAGCTCGCAGCATTTTTTCGACGTTTTCAACAACTTCTTCCGGCAGATAGATAGTGGGTGGTTCCATCTTCATCATTCGACGGCGCGCCACATACACGGGCATCGCGGCGAGGTGGTCCAGATGCGCATGAGACACAAAGAAGGTGGAGGTGCCCATGAAAGACCATGGGCTGCCGCCGAGTTCGAAGCCCAGCTTGAGTTCCGGAATGCGCCAATAGCTTTGCACGGCCGCTCGAGAATAGCCCTCGATCGTCAGTGCCTTGTGCTTGATGGACTGCAGCGGGAGATTTTCGACCATGGACGTGGGGCAAATGTAAACGGTGTGTCAGCAGAAATCGGAATTCCGGCACCGGAAGTCTGCTGGCACAGACCCACCGGGTGCGAACGGGTTCACGAACCATACGCGATCTGACTCCGCGATGCGTGCCGATTGGCAACACAGGTTTCAAATCCATTAGTGTTTTTGCAGCAGCACGTTGACGCCCTTTTTGTTCGACAACACAATGTCGGGCTTGCCATCGGCGTTCATGTCCTGAATTTCGAACTGCGTTCCGACGCCCGTGCCTTCGCCCGCTAAAATCTTGTGCTGCACAAATGTGGGAGCTTGTCCCGCGGCGCGATGCACTTCGTACCAGTACATAAACACCGGATCGTTGCCGCCCGGATCGCTGCCGTTGTGGGCGAAGAACCGTTTTCCGGTCACATAATCCAGCTGTCCGTCTCCATTCACGTCAACACGTTCGACCGCGTGCGTTTGTGAATAGGACTTGTCGATTTCGTGAAGTTCCCAGCCTGCGTCGCCTTTGTTTTCGGCCCACCACACGCCGTACTTGTGAGCCGAACTGAGAAACAGATCCGCGTCGCCGTCTAGGTCGAAGTCGTCGGCATAGATGTTGGAGGCTTGGGGAAGCGTGGCTTCTGTGTCGCCGGTCTTGATGCGTACGGGATGAAACTTCCACAGCGCCGTGGCGGTGAGATCGCCGGGCGATTCCCACCAGCCGTGCCCGATCAGTACGTCTCGATGACCGTCGCCGTTCATGTCGCCCACGCCCAGTCCGTGATAATACTTGAACGTGCCGTTATCCAGTCCGCGATTATTCTTGGATGCTGGTTCGGCACTGGGTTCGCTAATGGGTTGGAACCCGAACGATTCCGTCACATTGTCGACGCTTGGAATTTTGACAAAGCCCATCTGAGCTTCTGGCTGCGAACCCACGATGATTTCTAGCTGTCCGTCGCCGTCGAGGTCTTCGAATTCCGGTGACTCGTTACACGCACTGGACCAGATTGTGTGTTGCTTCCACAGGTCTTCGGAATGGCCTGGGTTTTTGTACCAGTGAAACGGATCGCCGGGGAAACCGATGATCACATGGTCGACCCAGCCGTCTTTGTCGATATCAATCGCCGTGTTGGCGAAGCTGTTGCTGTAGCCTTGGCCGGCGACAAAATCGCCCGGCTGGCGGATTTCGTGCCGCTTCCATTTCTGTCCATCCACGTGATCCGCAGATCCGGATTTTGGAGCTTCGTACCACACGTCGCCAGCCGCCACATCCATGGTGCCGTCATTGTTAAAGTCGGCCGCAGCGACGCCTTCGGATCGAAATCGTTCGTCCAGTGTAATGCGAACCCAATTGGCGTCGTCATCAGCAACGCTCGACGAACCGGAAAAAACAGCGACAGCAACGGTCATCAGCAACGATAAGTTTTTCATGGGGCGGGTTTTCATAAACGGCGGGCCTTTGGATGGTGGCAGAACCCCACAGGATAGCGAACGGTGGAACGAAGAAAAGCGACCGTGCCACCGGGTGGCAGATGCTGGTGTGGCAGATTTCCTTGGCGTTGTGTGTGGCACGCTGTATTACGAATGAAAGTGCGGCGAGTCCTTCAACCTCACCCTCCCTGCGTGCATTGGTATCTACACAAGTCTTGAAATAGTTTAGCGTGGCCTGTATGGCTTAAATCTTCCGCCGATGGAACGGCGACTGCAACGGCGTGACGCTCAAATCGTGGCCGAACACATGAAATCTGCGAATCGAAATGCGGCTG
>JBDNHJ010000325.1:0-35572 GCA_041688835.1 Fuerstiella sp. | reverse complement strand
GTGCTGCCAAAGACTTGTCATGTTGCATAACAACCCGAAACGCCGAAACAACGGCTCCGCCGTTCGTCGTTCACGCTGCGCCCCGTCGGTGGCGAAAAATCAGGCCAAAACCGATCCGAGGTTCGCTTGTTTAAGGTCTAGGAGGCACGGAAAGGCCCGCAGGGCCGACACAGCAATGGCTGTTTCGTGCATTTCTGTCGACCCTCCGGGCCTTTGGGGCATGGTGCAGAGACTTCCGGTGGCTCACGCCACCGGCAGCGGCTGTGTCGGCCTTCCAGGCCTGAATCGCATTCTCATCTTTGGAGCTCTCGATGTTTTTGCGGCCCATAATCCTTAACGGCGTTGCCCGGAGGGGGGGCAGAGTTTTGCATGTCGTTGTTCTGTCGTTGTTCTGTCGCTGCTCTGGAGCTCTTGTGTTTGGTTGTGTCGTTGACCGGTAACTGGCGTCACCGCCTAAAGCCTGTCGTCCCTACCGGGACTGAATCGCAAATGGGTGTGTATGCGTTTTCGGCGCCAGTTGTTTATGTCACTGCCAACGGGACGTGCTGATCGATGCGCTTCTGCTGCGATTGCCGTTTTAACAAAACCTCTCAACACAATCCCCGTTCCGCCGCAGCCGATGACTCCAGAAATTTCGTGGCCTGCAAATCGCCTGCATCGGTGGTGAACGTGTCTTTTTCACGGTACGCTCCGCAGGTTGAAACGCTCGAAAATGTCACGGACTTGAATTGGCCGCACGAACTGAGATGACTTTATGAGTACTGACTTGTCAAAACAGGAAACGCCAAAACTGAAATGGAATCAGGGCATCAGCAACTACCAGTGGCTGGTGCTGTTGGTCGCGTCGCTGGGTTGGGTGTTTGATGTCTTCGAAGGGCAGCTGTTCGTGGCGAGCATGAACGACGCGATGCCGCAGTTGCTCGGAACAACGTCCTCTGCCATTGACGACGCGACAAAAAAGACCATTGCTTCGTGGAATAATTACGCGATGGCTTCGTTTCTGCTGGGTGGTGCCTTCGGAGGTATTCTGTTCGGAATGTTGAGCGACCGGATTGGTCGTTCGAAGACGATGATTTACACGATCCTGTTTTATTCACTGTTCACGTGCGTGACGGCGTTCGTGAATGCTCCATGGCAAATGGTGGTGTTGCGGTTTCTGGTGGCCATGGGTGTTGGCGGAGAATGGGCGGTTGCCAGCGCGATGGTGGCGGAAGTCATGCCGAAAAGGTCTCGACCGGTGATGGGGTCGATCTTTCATGCGTCGAGCGTGTTCGGCACGTTGATGGCGGTTGCAGTGGGATACTTCATCATCAGTCGCCAAGTGATGGGAGAAAATACATGGCGGCTGGGGTTCCTGATTGGCGTCCTGCCAGCGTTGCTGACCGTTTTTATTCGCTGGAAACTGCGTGAACCGGAACAGTGGGTGCAGGCTCGTGAACGCGAGAAGATCGATGCCACTCAGAAGACGGGCTCGTTGTCGAGTCTGTTTCAAGCGGCCTATCTGCGGAACACGGTGGTGGCCGTGGGGCTTTCCACGATTGGACTCACCACATTCTGGGGGTGCCATATCTATGGGAAGGACACGCTAAAGCGTGGTGCCGAACAGCAGGTGTTGCAGGCGGCGGGACTGGGCGAAGTTAACTGGAAAGGGGCATCAGAGGAGCAAAATACTCAGCGGACTCAGGCGTTGTCGGCGGGGAAAGACTCCATCAAACGCGAAGAAATGATCGGCATGTTTCTGACGATGGTGTTGGGAGGCGGATTGGGGCTGGTGTTTTTCGGTGCGATCTCTGATGTGCTCGGGCGAAAAGGCGCGTTCGTCTTTTATCACTCGGGTGGTCTTGTTTCGGCGATTGTGCTGTTTTATGTACTGGCACCGGGAGGCTATTCTCGCACGATTTTGTGCCTGTTTCTGCCCGTGTTTGGTTTTCTGACGTTGGGGATGCACGCGGGTTACGCCGTTTACTTTCCCGAGCTGTTTCCGACTCGCCTGCGTGGCACTGGCACAGGCTTTTGTTTCAATGCCGGACGAATTGGTTCGGCGGCTGCGATCCTGATGTCCGGACTTTTGAGCTGGACGCCGAATCAATCGTCGACGTACATGATTCCGCTATTCGGAGTCGGTGTTCTGATCACATTGATGGCGAAGGAAACTCGTGGCGAAGAGCTGCCGGATTGAAGATTGGAGCTTTGAGGTTTGAGGTTTGAGGTTTGAGGTTTGAGGTTTGAGATTGGAGGTTGCCGAATGGATGAAGTCGACAATCCTTTTGAGCCACCTGTTAGCCTTCAGCGGGAGTCTGTTGATGTGGATCGGTCGTCGCCTTTGGCTGTGTCGATCATTGTCGATGGCCTGACTTTTGCTGCGACATGGAAAAGCGCCCTCGCAATGTCTGACTCTTTGACGACTGGGGAGCTTTTCTTTGTCTTGGGCGTGGGGACGACTGTTGCAATGATGTTGGCGTTTGGCACATGCCAATTCCTGTATTCGGCTTGCCGAAAACCGCTGCCTGATGATGAGTTTTTTGGGGCTTCGGTCCCCAAGGCGAGAGGCTACGACAAAAATGCGTCGACTGCAAACAAAGATTGCGGCAGGCTTGACGGCCTATGAGTGGTTAGCGATTCTTTTAGTCTATTGTTTGCTTGGTTGTGGTGGCGCGATGCGGCCCTGCTGCGAACAATGGATACTTCAACCAATGGATACTTCAACCAATGGCACTTCACTAAAGGTAAATCAATGACAAACATTTACGATGTTCTGCGCGTCACGATTGGTGGCCTCGCGATTTTTATGTCAGCAGCCAGTGGCGCTGCGGCGCGGGCGGATGATTCTGGGGTGATCCGCATCGGCATGATTGGGCTGGATACGTCTCACTGCTTGGCCTTTGCGAAAATCCTGAACTCTGCCGACGATCCGAAGCATGTTCCGGGTTGTCGGGTGGTGTTGGTGTATCCGAAGGGGTCGCCGGATATTGAAAGCAGCGTGAGTCGCGTTCCTGAGTACACGCAGAAGATTCAGGCCATGGGTGTCGAGGTCATTCATGATCTGGATGCGATGGTGCAGCAAGTCGATGCCGTGTTGTTAGAGACGAATGACGGTCGGCCGCATTTGGAACAGATTGTGCCAGCGTTGAAAGCTGGAAAGCCCGTGTTTGTTGATAAGCCGATCGCCGGATCGCTGGTGGATTGCATCGCGATGTTTGAACTTTCCAAGCACTACAACACGCCGATTTTTTCGTCGTCTTCGTTGCGATTTGGTGCTGGGACGCAAGCTGTTCGTGGCGGAGCGATCGGCGAAGTGACTGGTTGCGATACGTTTTCGCCATGTGCTTTGGAGAAGACTCATCCCGATCTGTTCTGGTACGGCATTCACGGTGTTGAGAGTTTGTTTACTGTGATGGGGGCCGGTGTTAAGACGGTGACGCGGACGCAGACCGCCGATTTCGAACAGGTGACCGGCGCTTGGGCGGATGGCCGGATCGGTACGTTTCGCGGAATTCGTGCGGGGAAGGGCGGCTATGGCGGAACAGCGTTTGGGACACAGGGGACATCCGCTGTTGGAAGTTATGACGGATATGCGCCACTGGTTGTGGAGATTGTGAAATTCTTCAAGACCGGAGTGCCGCCAGTGATGCCTGACGAGACGACCGATATTTACGCGTTCATGGAGGCGGCTGACGAAAGTAAGCGGCGGGGATTCGTGCCTGTGGATGTGGCTGAAGTTGTCGCGGTCGCGCGGAAGGCAGCGGCTGAGAAAGTCGCTGCAATCGTCGGTGTTCAGTAGGGGATGGTGCGGTCCGTGACAGGTTGAGCATTCAGCGTTATCATAGTCCTCATCCTCACGAGCTTAATGGAGTATCTGAATGACCGTGAAAAATCTGACATCCCTGCGTTTGCCCGTCCTCGTGATCGCTTTTTGCGTGATCTGTGGGCCGTTTTCGACGATTAGTCGTGCTCAAAATGGCAAAGATATCGCTGGTGGCCTGTTGAAAGCGTTGATCGAATCGCAACTCGAAAAGTCGCGTAGGCGCAGTGGTGGCAATGGTGGCAATGGTGGCAATGGTGGCAATGGCGGCAATGGTGGCAATGGAAATCTGACGGACCCATTCGGCCAGCCCCAAGGTCAGCTGCAGGGGCGTCCCGGTCGTCCTCAGCCGTTAACGCCGCAGATGCAGCAGTTGCGGCCCATCGCCGCCAGTTTTGCTCAGGAGTCAGGCACATTGGGGGCATTGCTGCAAACCGACGCGCGTCGAAATGTGCAGGCCCGTCGACAATTGCCGGAAGTGATTCGTTTGCAGGCGACTGCGACAGCGTTGAAGCAACGATCAGCGACTGAGAATAACCACGCATTGTTGTTGGAGGATTTTCGCAATCTGAACGGCCATTGGTCGACACTGTCGCACCAGTTAAATCAATGCAATTCGCTGAGTACTCAGACAGCTGCCTGTGTGCAGCGGTTGACCGCGTTGGATTCGCAGTACTGTGCGTTGCTGCAGATTCAGGAGCAATTTAACGATCAGGAGTTGGTTCGAGCGGCCTACACTCTGACGACGTATCTGAACGATCTGGCAGACGACGTGCGAGCTCAACCGCTGTCCAGAAGTTCTGGTGCCAAACTGCTGCGGAGTCTTGGTCAGCTGAGTCAGAAGGCCGAGTATTTTGCGGGGTTGGTGTCTCAGGGAGTGCGTTACCAAACCGTTGTTGCCGAGTATCAGAATGTCTATCAGTCGTGGATTGCCGTCGAGCCGTCGCTGGCTGAGTTCAACGATCATTCGATTGCCCGTAGCCTGCGTCGTATTCGTGACTCGCATCAGGTCATTCATCAGCTGCTACGAATCGACATTGGGCTGGACAAGAATCATGTGCTGAACCTTGTGCATGAGGTCGAACATCATGTGACGGAGCTGTTCAAAGTGATGACGCTGGAGCAACTGATGATGCTGCCGGACGGCGGGGCGGTGCCGGACGCAGCCGATGCGTTGCTGGGCACGATTCAAAACGTTGATGACCATATTCATCGTGACGAATCACCGCAGGCGATTGGCGAAGCGTGGGTGTATGCTGATGAAGCGTGGAATCAATTTTCGTACTATATTGCTCCAGTTCGAACCGGGGCCGTGCCTTTGGAACTGCAATCTATTGCCGCGTCCATGCACTCCCTGCAGCAGGCGTTGGGTGTCACAATCAAGTACGACACAGATGCGTTGGTGCGGATTGCGTCTTCGGCGGAAAATCTGGCAGAGCGGCTGGTCGCCACACTTCGTCGCTGGCAAACGCGTGCGGGACAACACGATCGAACGTTGGTGGTGAAAGCCGAAAAGATGGTGGAAGAGTTTCATCATATCGAACAGGCTTTGGCCGCTGGAGATGCTCCGGGAGATCATCTGAGTGATTGTGACCGAGCGATTGCATTGTGGCAGCAGATTCGTCCGGTACTGAAGACCTGCAACACGGACGAACGCGAGCAATTTGATCATATCGCGGCCACGCTGACGCCGGAAATTGTTCGGCTCAGGACAATGCTAGATGAGTAACTGGGCTGATCATGATTCGCTCGTTTCTGTTGCCAAAGTACGGCTGGTGACGTTCGACGGGTTGCCATTTACGGACGATCTTTCGGCCAGCGAAGCGGTGTATGATGCGATGGATCGCCTGTCTGCGGATGGTGTCTTCTTCGAAAACCACTATCTACAGACAGCTGGCTTCCGTGGGGTGACTCAGGGTTTTTCGCTGTCGGGCACCGAAGAAGATTCTTCCGTGCGCTTGCTGGTTTTCGGTTCTGGGTCGAAGCCTGCGGCGAATTTTGATTCGCTTCCCGATTTACTGGCCGCAGAATTTTGTGGTCCGTTCACAGTTGCGTCTGATCTGCCGGACGATGATTTTTGCTGGTTGCATTTCGAATCCGGCGATGATGGCGAGTCCGGTCAGGCTGCGGCAGGTGCGGGGTTCGAAGCCGTGCTGCCGTTGATTCATGCGTTGCTGCATCAGCAGTGTGTGGTCTTCGTGACGTCCTTGTCTGGTCAAGCTCCGCCGCCCAGACGCTTCGAATCTGTACTCGCGGAATCTCTGATCCATGCACCACTGTGGGTGCTCGGTACAGGGCAAGATCGTGGTCGCGTTCAGGGGGTGACTGGCAGCTCCGATGTGGGGTATTCAATTCAGCGACTGATGCGGAATTCGCGGCTGGGTGACAGCGCAGCAAGTGAAGGATCGCAACCGATACACGATCCAATTGATCTGACCGCATTGTGTGCAGAGCCTGGTCAGTTGTTGGAACGGGAAGTGCTGATTGAGCACGATGGCGTGAACGCTGTGCGTGGCAACGACTTTTTGTTGGTTCATTGCCCGCCGTCGCCGGATGCGGAACTTCGGGAATACCGCACGGCATTGTACGCGAAGCCCGAAGACGTTTGGAATTTGAACGACGTCGCTGGCGAGTATCAAGCTGTCGTGGATGGGCTGAAGGAGCGTTCGAAATCCCGATTCGCAGCCCTCAGCGCTGAGTCGAATTCCGCCGAGCCACACGATTGATTTTGGCATCATTTTGTTGCGTCCGGAAAACCTGTCGGCATCTTCCGGATTCGCGTACCAAAGAGGCATTGCGCTGAATGCACGTTTTGCCAAGGAAAACGCTCGATTTTTGAGTGTTGGCGCTCATCGCTGAGTGACGGTTACTCGGATGGTCCGGGTTGCGGCGGTTGTGTGGGTTTGGTGTTTTTCCGATTCACCAGATGATGCTCAGACGCAACCAACTCGACATTCTGTACCAGCAGGATCGTCACTCGGCACGTTTCGTGGTTTCGATTGGAAATGTCTTTCTTCAGGATCCGAGCACCGGGAATACTCAGGCTCCTTGAAACACCAGATACGTCCTGGCTGGGACGGGATCACTTTTCCTTTGGAAGCGGATGGATTTAATGAGTAAAGCACGCAACAACGAGAATCAAAAGATCGAATCAATCGAGCCTTTGATCTTGATGTCCGCTTCTGCAGCGGACATTGGCAACGTTATCGACCTGACTGATGCAAACCTCATCATCGCCGATGAAGCGCATGAATCAGCGGTTGGCACCAGTGGCGATGACATCATCATTGGACTGGGCGGCGATAACTGTCTGCACGGTGGCGATGGCGACGACTTGTTCTTCACGACCAGTGGAAACAACAACGAAGTCGATGGTGAAGGCGGAACCGATACGATCCGTTATCTCGGCGATCGATCTGAGTTCTCTGTTGTCGCTTTGTCGGGCGGCGGATTCATGATCAGTGACGACGGGGATCGCGTTGACCGCGTTTACAACGTCGAAAAATTCGAATTCAACGATGGCGTGGTCATGGCTGCGGATCTGTTGAGCGGCAATGACGCTCCAGTATTCACGACCGGCCAGCACTTTATGGTGCCTGAAAATACAACCGCCGTGACGACTGTGCAGGCGACGGATGCAAACGGAGACACACTGGTCTATTCGCTTGGCACAGCTGCCGATGGTGAGTTCTTCGACATTGATCCGAACACGGGTGTACTGACGTTCAAGAACGCTCCAGACTTCGAAAATCCATTGGATGACAATGGCGACAATGTCTACGACGTGTTTATCAAGGTCTCTGACGGCAAGACAACGACCATCCAAGTGATCTGGGTTGGCGTGACCGACGTCAATGAAACCGGCGGCGGAAACCAATCACCGTTCTTTACGAACGTGTCTGATGGCGAAATGATTTTCGTTGCTGAGAACACAACTGCCGTGAAGGATACCGATGCTACGGATCCGGATGGCGACACGCTGACGTATTCGTTCTCCGACGGAATCAACACTCCCGGCGATGGTCCCAACCAAGATCCCGGATTGTTCAACATCGACCCTCAAACCGGCGTGCTCAGCTTTAAAGTGGCCCCTGACTTCGAAAATCCCGGCGATGCAGACGGAGACAATGAGTACCGCGTCACGATTGTTGTATCGGACGGAAAAGGTGGTGCTCAGGAACGCAACGTGATCGTCAAAGTGACTGACGTGAACGAAAACGGTGCCAATCAGAATCCGTTCTTCACGAATGTTGAACAGAACGAAATGGTGACCGTTGTTGAGAACAACACGCTGGTCGGTGATGCCAACGGTATTGACCCGGACGGCGACACCGTGATCTTCTCGATCGCTGGTGGTGTTGACGCGGCCTTGTTTACTGTCGATCCAGCAACGGGCGTTGTGTCGTTCATTAATGCTCCGGACTTTGAAAACCCGGGCGACGCTGGGGCCAACAACCAGTACAATCTGACTCTGCGAATTTCTGACGGTACTCTGTTTCAGGATCGCGATGTCATTGTGAAGGTTTTGGATGCCACGGAAGGTAGTGCCAACCAAAATCCCTACTTCACGAACGTCAGCGAAGGCGAAGTCGTGACTGTTCCTGAGAACACGACACTCGTTGGTGATGCCAATGGTGTTGACCCGGATGGCGACACGGTCAGCTTCTCAATCGTGGGCGGTGTTGATGCTTCTTTGTTCACGGTTGATTCTGTGACCGGAGTTGTGTCATTCATTACCGCTCCAGACTTCGAAGCTCCTGCTGATGCGGACGGCAACAACAACTACCAGATTACCCTGCGAGTCTCTGACGGCAAGGGTGGTACTCAGGATCGTAATGTGACGGTTCGGGTGACCGACGTTGGTAACGATGGTGGGACGGGCAACCAAAATCCATTCTTCACAAATGTTGAAGAAGGTGAAGTTGTAACGGTTCCGGAAAACACGACACCAGTGGGCGATGCCGATGGCGTTGATCCGGATGGTGATACCGTGACATTCTCGATCGTGGGCGGTGCCGATGCGGCACGATTCACGATCAATTCTGCGACCGGTGTTGTGTCGTTCATCAATGCTCCGGACTTTGAAGCTCCGAGTGATGCCGATGGCAATAACAACTACCAGATTCGACTGCGGATTTCTGACGGCAATGGTGGCACTCAGGATCGCAACGTGACTGTGCGAGTGACTGATGTTGGCAATGAAGGTGGCGGCGGAAACAACCAGGCACCGTACTTTACGAACGTCGGCCAAGGTGAGGTCGTGACTGTTGTGACTGGCACGACTGCTGTGGGCGATGCGAACGCTCAAGATCCGAATGGTGATACCATTATCTACTCGATCTCGGGCGGTGCCGACGCGGCTCTGTTTACTGTGAACGCTCAGACCGGCGTTGTGTCGTTTATCAACGCTCCTGACGTGAACAATCCAGGCGATGCGGATGGCAACAACAGCTATCTGATTACACTGCGAGCGTCCGACGGATCATTGTTCCAAGATCGCAACGTTGTCGTCAACGTGATTGCGAGCGGCCAACAGGGCAATCGAGCCCCCGTCTTTACCAACGTCAGTCAGGGCGAAGTGGTTTGGTTTGACGAAAACGGCACCTTTGTCGGTGACGCGAACGCGGTTGATGCCGATGGTGATGTGCTGACGTTCTCGGTTGTCGGTGGAGCAGATGCTTCGAAATTCACGATTAACGCTCAAACAGGTGAGCTATTCTTCATCAACGCACCGGACTTCGAAAATCCTGGCGACGCGAATGGGAACAACCTGTATGAACTGGTGATCCGAGTTTCTGACGGCAAGGCGAATGTTGATCGCACGATTGGCGTCAATGTTGAAGATGTGAACGAAGGCGGCGGTAAACCTGGTCACGGCGGCAAGCCCGATTATGGCGGTAAGCCTGGTTATGGTGGCGGCGGTGGCAATGGCGGTGTGAGTCAGATCAATCAGATTGACCTGACCAACATCTTTACACAGTTGCTGAACGGTCTGAATGGCGTGCATCCTTACACCGGACCTTCGGTCTACTAAAGTCAGCACAGCTTGCTGATCATTCAGTCTCGGTAGGCAACGCAATGTTCGACTCAGCCCGCTGTCGGTTTTCGGCAGCGGGTTTTTTTGTGTCTGGACGGTTTGTTGGCGACAGGATCTGCGGTCGCAGCAGTTTCGGCAACGCAACCATATCTCGAACAAGAAGTGAGACGCCGCGGCAGATTTCTTGAGGGCAAGACGAAATTTCAACAGGCACAGCACCAACGCCAAAACGGCGAATTTCTGTTGTCTGCTTCCTTCGTCGGAGGTTTTATCTGCGGGCTTCCACAAAAATGCTAGAAATTTCGAAGTTGCCAATTCCAGCGTGTTCAGGGAAAAGGCGTGCCTAGCGTCTGGTTAGATTCTCAAGCTTCCACGGTTTGATATGATCCCGCCCGGCGTCAATTGGACTGCGCTTGCTATAAACCTGAATGTTTTACGATTTGCCGCGTTGGCGGCATAATTCGACTGAATCGGAAGACGGCACTTTGTGTCGGAGAATGATATGCCGGACGCTACATCCATGGATGTTTCCTCAGAATCGATCGATTTGCTTCATAAGGCCAAAGACCAACTGACAGAACAGGTTGGCAAAGTCATCGTTGGCCAACGCGACGTGATCGATCAGCTGTTAATCGCTTTGTTCAGTCGAGGACACTGTCTGCTGGAAGGAGTTCCTGGGCTGGCCAAGACACTGATGATCAGCACGCTGGCGAAGAGTCTGTCGATGGCGTTTTCGCGAGTTCAATTTACACCGGACTTGATGCCAGCCGATATCACGGGAACGGATGTCCTGCAGGAAAACCGCGACACCGGAGAACGCGAATTTCGGTTTATTCAGGGACCCCTGTTTCACAATGTCGTCTTGGCCGACGAAATCAACCGCACACCGCCTAAGACGCAGGCCGCGCTGCTGGAAGCCATGCAGGAAGGGCAGGTGACCGTCGGTCAGACGATTCACATGTTGCCCAAACCGTTCTTCGTGCTGGCGACGCAAAACCCGATTGAGCAGGAAGGCACCTACTCACTGCCGGAAGCTCAGCAGGACCGTTTTATGTTTAAGGTCTTTGTGACGTACCCCACGTTCGAAGAAGAACGGCAGATCGCTCGGCAGACGACTTCGAATCAGAAGGTTGAGATTGAGCCGGTGTTGACCGGCGAGCAGGTGATGGAAATTCAGCAGGTCGTGCGGCAGGTTCCGGTGACGGATCACGTGATCAACTATGCTTTGGCGCTGGTTCGACAAACTCGCGTCGGAGAGCCGGGAACGCCGGATTGGATCAACGAATGGCTAGGCTGGGGCGCTGGACCGCGAGCGATGCAGAATCTGTTGCTCGGCGGCAAGGCTCGAGCATTGCTGCAGGGGCGGACGCATGTTTCTACGGAAGATATTAAAGCGCTGGCGGCACCTGTGATGCGACATCGGATTACGCCGAATTTTACGGCGGAAAGCGAAGGCATCACGTCCGACAAAGTCATTGAACGATTGATTGCAGAAACTCCAGACAAGGAAAGTGAACTGACGAGTGACCCAAGGCTTGGAAAAATTTTTGCAGCCTGACGAAATCGCGAAGATTTCTCGTCTGGAACTAAGAGCTCGCAAGGTCGTCGAAGGGTTCGTCTCCGGATTGCACAGAAGTCCGTACTTCGGTCAGTCTATTGAGTTCGTACAGCATCGTGAGTACGTCCCAGGGGACGATACGCGCCGGATCGACTGGAAAGTCTGGTCCCGCACCGACCGCTACTATCTGAAGCAATTCGAAGAAGACACCAACGTCCGTGTGGTACTGCTGGTAGATGGCAGCGAGTCGATGCAGTTTGGCAGCGGCGCGTTGACGAAGTTCGAATACGCTCAGACGGTTGCAGCAGCCTTGGCGATGCTAGTGCTGAAGCAGAACGATTCCGTGGGAGTTGGGCTGTTCGATTCGCAGGTGCGAACCATGATTCCCGCCAGTAGCCGACACAATCACCTGACCACCATTCTGCAGGGCTTGTCGACGGAAACAGCGACGGGAAAAACGGACATCATTTCCGTGTTGCGGAAAGCGGCAGAAACGATGACGCAGCGCAGTATTGTGATTCTGATTTCGGACCTGTTTTGTGATCGCGAGCAGCTGTTCAAAGGCCTGCAGTTGCTGCGTCAGAGAAAACACGAAGTGTTGATCGTGCATACGATGGATGCTCAGGAGTTGGATTTTGACTACTCAGGGACGCTGCGATTCGAAGGACTCGAAGACGGCGGCAAGCTGACGTGTGATCCAGCGGCGCTGAGAACGGGTTATCAGAATGCGTTGGAGAAATTTCTGAATACGATTCGCCAGCGATGTGCGGGCAGTTTAGTGGATTATCGATTGACGCGAACCAGCGAGCATTTGGACGCCGTGTTGTCTCACTTGTTGAACTATCGAATCGGAACGAGAAAGTAGACTTCTGGTGGTCCGTTGGATCGCCAAGATTTGAGATTTGAGATTTGAGATTCGAGATTTGCGATTTGAGATTTGAAAACTGAAAACCGAAAACTGAAAACTGAAAACTGAAAACTGACAACTGAAAACTGAAAACTGAAAACTGAAAACTGAAATGTCCTGGCTATCGCAGTATTTTCTCAACCCCACCTTTGTGCTGCCGGGGGCTGCGCTGGCCGCATTGCCGATCATTATTCATTTGCTGAGTCGACTGCGCTACAAAACCGTGCGGTTTGCCGCGATGGAATTCCTGCTGCAGAGTGACGAGCTCAACCGCCGCCGCCTGATCATTGAACAACTGTTGCTGTTGTTTTTGCGAGTGCTGGCGGTGTTGTTGATTATGTTTTTGATCGCTCGACTGATGCTGGATCCCTCGCGCATGATGGTGCTGCGCGGCGCGGCCACACATCACGTGCTGGTGTTGGATGATTCGTTGTCGATGCGTGCCAGAGTCGATGATGAGCGAGTGTTTGATCAGGCGATTGCGACTCTGGAAAAGATGTTGTCTCAGGATGACGGTCGTGCAACGTCGATGCGGGTGACCGTGCTAACGATGACTCAACCCGATCGGCCGCTGGTGACGGACCGCGAACTGAATGCGGCCTTGTTGCAGGAGCTGGTGCCACGGTTGCGAAACGTGACGTGTTCGTTTGAGGCGGTTTCGCCCGTGCCGGGGCTGACGGCCGCCGAAAATATTCTGGCCGCCGATGGTGGCGCGGCGCGGCAGGTGCATGTGCTGACCGACTTTCGGAAGTCGGATTGGGTGAATCGGCCAGAAGTCGTCGCGGCACTCAAGGCACTCGACGCGATCAAGGCGGAGGTCAGTCTGGTACAGGTAACGCAGGCCGCTGCCGCCAACGTTGTCCTAAGTCAGATGACGTCCGAAACATTGGCTGTTGCGGTTGGTGTTCCGTGGCGAATGAATCTGACGTTGCACAATTATTCCGATCAAAAATCCAGTGGGCTCCGGGCCACCGTTTACATTGATGGCACAGCCTTGCCAGCGAAGGTGTTAGTTCCGGATATCGAACCGAGTGAAGATGCGGTATTGTCTCACGACATCGTGTTCGAATCAGCGGGGCAGCATGAAATCGAAGTGCGATTAGAAGATGATGCGCTGCTGGATGACAATCGTCGTTTCCTTGTGGCTGATGTCACGGACTCGCGAGCTGTGTTGATTGTGGATGATGACGGGCGTCAGGACGATGCGGGTTTTGTGGCGGCGGCCTTTGATCCGCAACTCAGTGGTGTGGCGACTCAGGTTCGTTCGTCAGATGTTCTGACGACGGCAAAGCTGGATGAGTATGACTGCATCTATCTGCTGAACGTGCGTGAGTTGCCGGCCGATGCGACATTGCTGCTGACCGATTACGTTCGCAGCGGTGGCGGCATTGCGTGGTTTCCGGGCGATCAGGCCACAACAACTTGGTACAACACGACATTGCGCAGCCCTGAGTATTCGTTGTTTCCTGTTTCGCTGGGGACGGTGCAGTCGATTCCGGAAACTGCCGCAGATGAGGATCCGGAATTTCAAACGCCCGTTTTTGCAGAACACCCGGTGTTTGCCGTGTATAACATTCCTGACAATCCCTTTGCGGAATTGGTACAGGTGAAGAAGTGGTTTGGCGTATCATCGGATGCGCAGTCAGAGGATTCGGTCGAATCGACGGTGAAGACTCTGGTCCGACTCAAAAATGGCGACCCTGTCGTCTTCGAGCACAGCGTCGGTGAGGGCCACGTGATGACGTTCCTGTTTTCGGCCGGGACCGCTTGGAGCAATTGGCCATTTTCGCCTCACGGATACCTGCCCACGAACGTCATGATGCATCAGTACCTGCAAAAGCCAAGCAACACGGTGCAGCTGCGAGAAGTGGGGGAACCGATTCAATTCGAATGGGCGGCGGGAGAATATTCGAACACGATTGACGTCGTGTTGCCTGAGATTGAAGGGGATGATTCGGCCGATACATTCTTACGACTTCAGGCGGCACCGGTCGAAGTACTGAGTGAGACGGCGGACGAAGTCGCTGCGAACGGAAGCTCAGGCGATCGCTGGGCGGTTTCCGTGCCGCAGGCCAATCGCCCCGGTGTTTATCGCATCAAGCGTTACCCGGCCGAAGACGAAAACGAAGAGACTTGGTTCGCGCTCAGTGTGCCGACCACCGAAGGTGATCTGACGCTGGCTGACGCCGCCGAAGTCCAACAGCAGGCGGATTTGAGTCACGTGCGGATAGTGTCTGCGGATACCGCTGGAGGATTATCCGCCAGTGATGCGGGCCGTGAGATGAGATGGTTTCTGATCGGGCTGTTGATTGCTGTGTTGATTTGCGAGCAGTTGTTGTCGCTACGTCTGAGCTTTCATGCGGAGGCGAAGTCATGATGCTGCGAACGCTGATATCCCTGGCGCAGTCGGATGCTCAATCGTTTCAGACGACGGAATTCGATCTGCCGGAATCCACGGTTGGCTTGCTATTGCTGGTCGGAGGCCTGTGTGCGCTGTTTGGTTTGACGGCGTGGACGTCACTGCGCGATACACGTCTGTTGAAGACTCCGTGGCGCGGAGGCTTGCTGCTGCTGCGAGCTCTGGCGTTGGTGCTGGTGTTGGTGGTGTTGCTGAATCCGCGTCAGAGAACTCAAACCACGCAGATTCAGAAATCTCGCGTTGGTGTGCTGATCGATACGTCGTTGTCGATGGCGTATCCCGTCGCAGACGAATCGGAATCGAATGCTGCGGCGGATTCCGTCGAATCTCGAGCCACCGCTGCTAGAAAAACGCTGGCTGAGTCTGGTCTGTTGGATCAGCTTAGCGAAACGCACTCGGTGTCGGTTTACGGATTCGATTCGACGTTGAAGGGGCCGCTGGCGATTGTGTCCGACAGGGACACCACATTCGTTGTCGACACCGGCCCAGATTCTTTAAGCGGTCAGCCTTCGGCACCTGCACCTGTCGACACCACAGCGCGGATGGATCTGGACGACACCGGCGGGTTGTCCGTCGCGGAAACGAACGCCAAATGGGAGCAATTGTTTCAGCCTCGCGGGGCCGAAACGCGACTGGGAGAAGCCTTGCACCAGATGATTGGGCAAGTCGCGGGGCGAACGTTGTCCGGCATTGTGGTGCTGACGGACGGTCAGTCGAACGCGGGGCTGGATATCGAGGCGGCGATTTTGCGAGCCGAACGCAGCGAAACGAAGTTGATTTCGGTCGGCGTGGGCAGTGATCGACCGCAGGTGAATCTGTGGCTAGCCGGAATGCAATCGCCCAACGACGTCCACCGGGGAGACCCGTTCGATATTTCGGTGACGGTTCTGGGCAGCGGCCTAGAAGAACAAAGCGGCGTGATTCAGTTGTTTCAACAAACGGCCGGCAGCGATGGTAATGATCGCCGTAAGGTTGATGAGCAGCCGTTTCAGTTTTCAACAGCCGGGCTGCCGGCGGAAGTTCGTTTTCAACAGCAGCTAAGCGTGCCGGGGAAGTACGAATATGTGGCCGTTGCCGCCATGGCGGATGGACAGCTGCGTGAGTTGACTGACGAAGACAATCAGCGGCGTCGAGAAGTGGAAGTCACCGATCGTAAGATCAAGGTGCTGGTGATTTCCAGCGGTCCGATGCGAGACTATCAGTTTGTTCGCAACACGCTGTTTCGTCACAGCGGAATTGAATCTGATGTGTGGTTACAAACTGTTGGCGAAGATAATCTGGGGTTCGTTTCGCAGGAAGCGGAAAAGCTGCTGACTGCGTTTCCGAAGACGGAAGCGGAACTGTTTGAATACGATGTGATTGTGGCGTTCGATGCCGACTGGAGCCTATTGGCCGCTCGTCAACAGACGTTTCTAAACCGCTGGGTGGACGAACATTCTGGCGGGATCATCTTCGTGGCCGGTGAATTGTTTACTCCAGAACTGGCCCGCGATGCGGAAAAATACCGCGACATTGCGGTGCTGTATCCCGTGGTGTTGAACCGCATGCTGTCTGAACTAAAGGTGACCCAACGTGCTGACACGCCGTGGCCGGTGCTGCTGACGGCTGAAGGCAGGGCGAGCGAGTTCCTGAAAATTGCTGATGCGACCGGCAAGGCGGACGTGGATCTGTGGCAGAAATTCAAAGGCATTTATCGTTCTTATCCAGTTCGGTCGGTGCGTGATGGAGCCGTCGTGTTGGCTCAATACGGCAACCCGCGAGCTCGAACGCAGGATGGCCAGCCGCCGTTTTTGGCGAGTCAGTTCTACGGCAAAGGACGAACGATGTTTGTGTCTTCTGCCGAAACTTGGCGGTTACGCGCGATCAGCCCGGAAGGTCATCAGCGGTTTTGGACCAGCATGATTCGAGAAGTCGGGCAGGGGCGTCGTAGTCGTGGCCGCAGTCGTGGTTTGTTGCTGCTGGACCGCACAGAAGTGTCGCCCGGTCAGACCGTCACCGTGCGAGCTCAATTGTATGATTCTCGCATGCAGGCATTGCAGCGCGAATCTGTGCCGGTTTCGATTGTGGATGCGGATGGCCGGCCGGTCAGCGTGCCGGATTCCCTGCGTGGCGATGCTCGACGTCCGGGGCAGTTTGTGGCGACGTTTCGTCCGAGTCGTCAGGGGCAGTATCGTGTGACGGTGCCGGTTCCTGAATCCAGCGATATTTTGCAGGCCAATATTGAAGTGGTGCTGCCGAATTTGGAGTCCGAAAATCCGTCTCAAAATGTGGCGCTGCTGACCAAGCTGACCGCCGATACGGGCGGCGTGTCTGTGTCATTGGACGAACTAGCGTCGCGTCTGTTGGAGTTGTTGCCAGATCGCAGCGAGCCTGTGATTGTTGACGAGCAATTGCGAACGCTGTGGGATCGCAAGTGGCTGATGTATCTGATTGTCGGCTTGCTGGCACTGGAGTGGGCGCTGCGGCGAGTGGTCCGGTTGTCGTAACAGGCTCTTGTGGGCATGCGTTCGCTCGGAGTTGCTGTTATCATCACGCTTTGAAAGTCTTCAGTGGCACGTGCGGGAGAATGTGATGGTACGGGACGAATTGCGAGAGACGCTGGCGGGCTTACATGAGCAGCTGGGTCAGACATCCGACGTTGACGCGCAAACGCGTGAATTGTTGTTGAGCGTGACCGCCGACATCGAACGGCTTCTGGCGGACGATGAATCTCCGACAGAGGTTGATGAATCGCTAACGGAGCGACTGGAAGATGCGATGCGGCAATTCAAATCCGACCACCCGGTGATCGGCGGCTTGTTGCAAAGACTGAGTGCTGGTCTGGCGAATCTGGGAATTTAAGTACCCGTGCACGCGGTTCAACGAGTTTTGTACGAAAACTTAGACACGGGCATTTCCGCTTGTCCTTACATCACGACGGGTTTGTCGAGACGTCGGCGAATTGGCACAATCTGGCCCACATGCATCATCACGTGGGTGGCAATCAAAACGAACAGTGAACCAACGGTCGGGCAGAAGTCTCGCATCGCTTCCGGGCCGGGCTGGTCGAGGTCTTCGTCGCTGAGTCCATCCAGCGCGGCAAACGTCGCTGCCTGTACCTTCTGAAACAGCTCTAAGTATTCGGCCTTGCTACAGAATTGAGCCGTATCGTTGCTGCCAGCGTTTTCTTTGGCATGGTTTTCGACAAAGCCGTCCGGCAGCTGCGCCGCTGCATCGGGCACCGCCATGTTCAGCAGATTGCATTCCGAACTGAGCAAGTGCCCCAGCTGCCAAGCGATGGTGTTGCAACCGTCGCCCGGACGCTGCATCAGATCTTCATCGGTCAGGTCACCGATGTAACCATTCAGGACCATCTGGCCGAATCCGTACGTTTGTTTGATGGTGTCGTGGGTGTTCATGGTCTGCTTTCAGATGTGTCGTAAATTTGATGCTGGCACTGAATAATGGTCTGCGAGCGCCGTCGAGCATAACCGTTGAATGGAACCATTACCAAATATGCTGAGTGCTTTGTCAGAGCCAAGATTTTCTGACCGACGAGATCGGCAGCGCTCTTCATGGCCCGGATTCGGAATTTTTGCCGGAGAGCGGAAATCTAATAAGATTATTGGCGACAATAGGACGATGTAAATTTACACTGGGGTGTAAATTTCGCGATTCTGCTAAGTGCCGATGGAGGCATAAAGATGCAAACGTTTTCCAACCCATTTCGCCCCGGCGCAGGTCATATGCCTCCCTATTTGGCCGGTCGCGAACAAGAGCGAGACGAATTCGAACGACTTCTGCAGCAGGATATTGTGCTGGAGAACCTGATTTTGACCGGCCTTCGTGGTGTTGGCAAGACTGTTCTATTGGAGACGTTCAAGCCGCTCGCGATGAAGAGGAACTGGTTGTGGGTTGGCACAGATTTGTCTGAATCATCCAGCCTGACCGAAGAGCGAATAGCGATTCGCCTTCTTACGGACCTTTCGGTCGTGACATCATCGTTCGAAGCGAAGATCGAGCGCACCCCGTTTGGCCTTGCGAAAGAAGCAGACCCTGAAACCGTGAACTTCGGGTTCAACTTCCTGATGTCGTTGTTCAATCAAACTCCGGGTTTGGTCTCAGACAAACTGAAAGCGGTCCTGATTAGGGTTGCGGAGTTTGTCGGGCCGCACTCCAAAGGGCTCATCTTTGCGTACGACGAAGCACAGGTGATGGCAGACCATTCGGACGTGAATGAATTCCCGATGTCTCTGCTACTCGATGTCTTCCAGTCAATCCAGAAACAGAACATTCCATTCATGCTTGCGCTGACTGGTCTGCCTACGTTGTTTCCAAAGTTAGAAGAAGCTAGGACGTACGCGGAACGGATGTTCCGTGTCGTGCAGTTGGAAAAACTGAATGCAGGTGACAGTCGCGAGGCAGTGACGAAGCCGATCGAAACAGCCGCTTGCCCGGTGCATCTCACTGATGAGTCGATCAACTTGATTGTTGAAGTGTCCGGCGGATATCCATATTTCATTCAATTCATTTGCCGGGAAGTCTATGACGTTTTTGTGCAGCGAACGTCGGATGATGCTCCCAGAAGCGTTCCAATGGAGGCGATCATTCGCAAGCTGGATTCCGATTTCTTCGCCGGACGCTGGGCCAGAGTTACTGATCGTCAGCGTGAACTTATGATTGTGATCGCTCATCTCGAAACCTGTGAAGAGTTCACGGTTCAGGAAGTCGCAGAATTGTCGAAAACGATTTTGGAAAAGGGCATCGGTTCCAGCCAAGTCAATCAGATGCTCAGCACGCTCGGCAGTGCAGGTTTGATCTACAAGAATCGGCATGGAAGGTATTCGTTCGCAGTCCCTCTGATGGAACGATTCATTCGCCGTCAAATTTCAACAACGTCTTAGCTGCCCTATCGCCCCAATTTTAGCGGAGCGGTTTCTGCCACGCCGATTTCAAATCGGTCAAATTCGCGTTCAGTAGCGATTTGACGTGCAGTTGTTGTGACTGATTCGTCATACCGACAATTGCCGCGTCGACTAGTGCTTCAAACTCAGCCGCTTTGCTGGTCTCAACTTCCACAACAAACCGGCCGTTGCTTTCCGCGAAGAGGTCAGCGGCGGTGAGGTCATCATTCAGAGTGACGCCAATGCCGCCCGCGAACGCCATTTCCGCAACAGCAACGGCAAGGCCGCCTTCGCTGAGGTCGTGGCAGCTGCGGATCAGGCTGGCTTTGATAGCGGTGTTCAGAGCTTTGTACGTTGCTAGGTTCTCTACGGCGTTGACCTGTGGCACTGTGCCGCCTTCGAGGCCGTTGACCAGATTGAAGTGGCTGCCGCCGAGTTCTTCTGGGTTGGTTTTTCCGACGAGGTACAGCTTGTTGCCGGCAGCTTTCAGGTCCATTGTGACGGCTTGCTCGACATGGTCGATTTGACCGAGAGCCGTGATCAGCAGAGTTGATGGAATGGCGACTGTCTGGCGGTTGCCGTCGGCGTCTTCATAACTGAATTCGTTGTTCAGGCTGTCTTTGCCGCTGACGAATGGCGTGCTATAGGCGACTGCGATGTCTTGACAGGCCAAGGCGGCTCGGACGAGCGTTCCCAAAGTCTCCGGGCGTTCCGTGTTGCCCCAGCAGAAGTTGTCTAGGATGGCGATCTTGGATGGGTCGGCTCCAACAGCCACGCAGTTGCGGATGGCTTCATCAATGGCACTGGCACACATCCAGTAAGGATCGACGTCGCCCAGATGCGGGTTCATGCCGCAGCTGATCACGAGGCCTCGGTCAGAAGTCAGGTCCGGGCGGACGACTGCTGCGTCGGATGGTCCGTCGTTGTTGATGCCGACCAGTGGTTTGACGACGCTGCCGCCTTGAACTTCGTGGTCGTATTGCCGAATGATCCATTCTTTGCTGGCCACGTTCAGGCTGCCGAGGATTTGCTTGAGGTCTGCGGTGTAGTCCGATCTACTGAGCGCCTGTTGGAATGCTGCCTTTGATTCTGTGCTCGCGTTGGCAGTCCCGCCGAGTTCATACGTGGCTTCGCGAATTACGGGTGGCCGACCGTCGTGGAGGAATTCCATGGTGACGCGACCGACTTCGTTGTCGGCGTACTTCAGGACAAGTTCTTTGGTATCGGTGAACTTGCCGATGACGCTGGCTTCCACGCCTTCGGATTTGCACAACGCATCGAATTCGGCGACGTTACTTTCCGGGACGGCCAGCACCATGCGTTCTTGGGCTTCGCTGATCCAGATTTCGGTATAGGACAGGCCGGAATATTTCAGTGGTGCTTTGTCGAGCCACACTTCGGCTCCGGTTTCTTCACCCATTTCGCCAACGGCACTACTGAAGCCACCGGCCCCGCAATCGGTGATGGCGGTGTACAGGTTTCGATCGCGAGCGACCAGCAGCACATCCAGCACCATTTTTTCGGTGACCGGATTGCCGATCTGCACGGCACCACCGCTGATGCTTTCGCTGTCTTCGGTGAGTTCCGCCGAAGAGAATGTGGCGCCGTGAATTCCATCGCGGCCCGTGCGTCCGCCGACGGCGACGATCAGATCGCCGGGAGACACTTTGCCTTCACTTTTGTCCCGCGGAATCATGGCAATGTTGCCGCAGTACACCAGCGGGTTGCCGAGATAGCGGTCGTCGAAATAGACGGCTCCATTGACCGTGGGAATTCCCATGCGATTGCCGTAGTCTCGCACGCCGCTGACGACACCTTCCATTACCGCTTTGGGGTGCAGAACGCCCGGTGGTAGTTGATCGGCGGGGAAATCTGGTCGCGCAAAACAGAACACATCGGTGTTGCAAACCGGACGCGCTCCTAGGCCCGTGCCCATCGGGTCACGGATCACGCCGCCGAGTCCCGTGTTGGCTCCACCGTAGGGTTCGATGGCGGAAGGATGATTGTGTGTCTCGACTTTAATGCAGACGTCTTGAGTTTCATCGAACGTCACAATGCCGGCGTTGTCTTTGAACACGCTGACGCACCAATCGTCGTCGCCGAGGTTTTCGCGAATCTGAACGGTGGCGGCGAAGACGGTTTCCTTCAGCATGTTTTCGAACTGAATTTCACGGACCGTTTCGCCGTCCTGCGTTTCGACGTAGTGAATTCGTCCGGCCAGTGTTTTGTGAGAACAGTGTTCGCTCCACGTTTGCGCGACGGTTTCCAATTCGATATCGGTGGGATCGCGGTTCAGTGATTTGAAGTAGTCGCGAATGGTCTGCATTTCTGCCAGTTGCAGGTACAGCTGACCTGTGGCTGACAGCTGCATCAATTCTTCGTCCGTCTCCATGCCGCGGATCGGAACTGTGCTGAGCTTGAAGTTGTATTCGCTGCCGACGTGTAGATCCGTCAACTGCAGCGGTCCGGCAATGATATATTCGATGGCATCGTTGGCGATGACTTTCGACGACACGCGAGAATGTTCGACGGCGGACAGGTCACCGGTCAGCCAATACTTGCGGCAGGTGGCGACGGCGGTCACGCTGAAACTCTGTTGGCTCAAAGCTTTCGCGGCGTTGTCTGCGACGCTGTCCGTGACGCCCGGATGCAGCAGGACATTCAGGCAGTCGGCCGCGCTCAGCCCCCTCATCCGGCCTTCGGCCACCTTCTCCCCCGAGGGGGAGAAGGAAGATTTTGTATCAGGCAGCGCGGTCACGCGGAATTGCTCAACCACCCCATCGCACAACAGCAATTCGGCTGCGCGGCCCGCGTCGGTTTCTGAAAGTTCTCCTTGGATGAGGAACGATCTGGCCGACCGGACATCGGTGAGCGATTGAATTCCCAGACTTTGGGCATCGGCAAGGATTCGCTGACCTTCGTGGTCGCGAGCATCTTGAGACGGCAGAATTTCAACTTCCCAGAGCATTTTTGGATTCCGTCGGTTTGGCCTTCAGGCACCGGAATACACGAATTTGCTGTTCCGGGGTGAAAGACTTGGGGAGTATTTCAAGCGTGATTGCGGACTTCAAGCAGCCCCCGAGTGGACCTTGGGAAGATTGCAAAAGAGAGATCCGTCCGTCCCGATTTTCTCAGGGTTCGTCAATTGCATCGTCTTCGTGCTCACGCCACGATACCTGACTGAAATCTTAATATCCCACGAATTTGGAGCCATGGCAGATGAATGTTCGAAAGTTCTGTACCCTTGTTTTCAGTGTTTTTCTGTCGGGGACTGCGTTCGCTCAGGAATTTAAGAGTGGAATGGAATGGTCAGAGCCGCCGATCGTGACTCCAGGGGCAACTGATGATCAGCCGCCGTCTGATGCGATTGTCTTGTTTGATGGCCAGGATATGTCCGCGTGGGAGGGTAGTGATTGGCAGGTGGCAGACGGCGTTGTGTCTGCGTCGAAGGGGGATGTCACCACCAAGCAGGCCTTTGGTGATATTCAGCTGCATATTGAGTGGTCGGCTCCGACTGAGGTCAGAGGCAACGGGCAGGGCCGCGGCAACAGCGGTGTGTTTCTGATGAATCGTTACGAAGTTCAAGTGCTGGATTCATTCGACAACGAAACGTACTTCGATGGCCAGGCCGCATCTGTCTACAAACAAACTCCGCCGATGGTGAATGCCGTACGAAAACCGGGGGAATGGAACACCTACGATTTGTTTTGGACGGCTCCCACATTCAACGTCAGCGGCGATGTTGCTACGCCTGCCTGTGTGACACTGGTTCACAACGGCGTGTTGGTGCTGAACCACTTCGAACTTTACGGCCCCACAAATTATCTCGGACCGGCTCAGTATGCAGTCCATGAAGCGAAGGCTCCGATTCGGCTGCAGGATCACGGGAATCCGGTGCGGTTTCGCAATATCTGGGTGCGAGAATTACAGTCGCCTGTTGGGGCGCGAACGTCCGCTCCGTATGTCATCAAGGGGGGAAAAAATATTCCTTTCCGGCAGGCTGAGCAGGAGCAGGCGGACGGGCAGCTGAAGAGAGCAATTCAGCAGGCGGTTGACAAAGCGGTTAAGAAAGCGGTTGAGCAGGCTTTGAAGGACAACCAGAAGAAACCGCCACGGCAGGAGCCAGAAGCGCCCGGCGATTCGAAGACGGATGGCAGTGCGGTTCCTTTGGAATCTGGCGACGAAGCCAACACAAAAGACGTGAAATAGAGCGTTGCTGGTGGTCTGAGTCAACGAATTCGCAACGGCTGACCCGTTGTGGTTGTTTTTCGGCTGGCACAGGCTAAGTTCGGGATTCGAGTTTCTCCGGCCGGGTTTCCCGCTGTTTTTTCGATACTATTCTTGTTGCTCATGAGTGCTCGTGCATCAGATCGGCCGTCTGGTGCGGTGCTTGGGACGACTTGATTTATTTTATGGGTTTGGCTTTCCGCACCGTGGCAGTCTCGGGCAGGGCGATTGCGGTCGACTTCAGCAGACATACTTATGTTTATCGTCGCTTGTTCTCTGGCTGGCATGTTGCTTGTCATCATGCTCGTGCAGATCGTCTGGGCGAATCGGTTCGTTAATCTGTATCGCAATTCCCGTCCGATCCCTGATGGCACGCTGTTTCCGCACGTGGGCGTCATTATGTCATTGCGCGGGGCAGATCCTTTTCTTGAGCATAGTCTGCGGGGATTGATGACGCTGGATTATCCCAGTCACGAAGTACGAATTGTCGTCGACAGTGCGGTCGACCCAGCTTATGAAGTTGTGCAGCGAGTTCGGAACGAGACGGGCTCCGTGAATGTCGACGTGGAGATTTTGAATGTTGACCAACACACATCCAGTCTAAAAAATTCAGCATTGGTGCAGGGCATTGCGTCTTGTTCGCAGGAATGCGAAGCTTTTGCATGGCTTGATTCCGATACTGTTCCGTACCCGAGTTGGCTCAAGGATCTGATTGCTCCCTTGCAGCATGACGATGTCGGCGCGGCATGTGGCATTCGCTGGTATGCCCCGCAGGCACATACGATTGCAAATTATGTGCGGCACATCTGGAACTCAGCGGCCGTGTTGCAAATGGTGGCCTTTGGGATTGGGTGGGGCGGGGCGTTTGCGATTTGTCGAGCCGTTTACGAAGACGCCAATCTTGCAGCCAAATGGTCCCGAGCTTTAGTGGAAGATACGCTGGCGTCGAATGAGATTTTGGCTCAAGGAAAGCGAGTCGAATTCGTGGCCGCAGCAACGATGCCAAATCCGGAGTCTGCGACGTTCACTTGGTGCGTGAATTTTGTCACTCGCCAGTTACAGGGTCTGCGATACTATCACAGCGCGTGGCCCACTGTTTTGGCATTGGGGCTGTTTTCTGGAGCCGTGTTGGTCGGCGTTATCGTTGTCAGTCTGCTGGCATTGGCGCAAGCAGATTTCGCCAGTGCTGGGGTGGGTTTTGGGGTGTTGGGTCTGTTCGGCGTTGTCGCCTGCTGGTTAATGATCCGTTCAGAAAAACAGGTAATCATGCACTTGCGGGACCGATCTATTGGAACAACCAGTTCACCGTGGCGGCTGATTGTGGCCGCTCCAGTGGCTCAGGTGGTGCACCTGCTGGCCCTTGTCAGAGCGTACGTTTTAAGCGACGTGACGTGGCGAGGCATTCGGTATGAAATTCGATCCGGGATGGACGTGACTCGACTTAACTACAGTCCTTACGAGCCCGAGGAGCAGGATTCTGCGGATTCCGTCGTTCACTCGCTATAAGCTTGGCTGACCCTAAACGTCAGTTGGCACTTACAGAAGGAAGCACAACATGGTGACGATACTGTTGAGCGTGTTCGTGGTCGGTTTTTGGTTTACCTATGTATCCCATCGAAGCCCGCCAAGACACAGACATCCGGTGAAGGTCAGAGTTCAAGAACGGAACAAAAAGCTCGCGCATGCCAAGTGAGCGGCATGACGGGTTTTATGGGTGGCTCTATTGAAGACGCGTTTATCGGGCAGCAGGCTTTGAATCGAGGCCACGGGGATTCCGCCAACGCGGATGCTCGAGACGTGGCTGCGGCCGTGGCGATGCAACAACAGAACCGCTTTTCCGAATAGACGCTGAATAGACGCTGATCATGCGGTGCAGGTACGTCGAGACTGCTGCAATGGACGCGACTTCAATTCGCGTCTTTTAAGTCCGCAAAGTGGGTGACGTCCAACGTATCCGCCTGCTGCTCTTCTGAACAATCCGCGATGAAAGTCTCGAACGGGTTGGCTGTTGTTGGCAAAACGGCTGCCGGCAGCACGATCGATTCCATCGACATCGCGCTGGTTTCTGCGGTGTCGACCGTGGGATTTGCGGATGGCAAGTGTGGCTGCGGGGTCTCGTCGTCAATCGAATTTTCTTCGTCGTCTTCTCGCGGCGGTCTCGGGCCCTGATATTGATAGTACTGGCACTCGAGTCGACCGTTATAAAGTTTGCGGCGTCGGTCTGCCCGGCGTCCGAACAGGTGTTCGAAGCGACGGAACGATGTCAGCACATAGACGCTCCACGAATCGAGGGTTGCAAATGTTTTGCCCATGATGCGGTACACGGCTTCGATCTCTTCGTATTCTCCCAGTCGTTCTCCGTACGGCGGGTTTGTGACAATGCAACCGTACTTCAGTGGGGTTCTGAGGTCGCTGACTTCTTGAATTCCAAACCGGATGCTGCCGCCGACTCCAGCATCTGTCGCGCCGCGTTGCGACAATCGAATGGCATCGGGATCATGATCGTAGGCCATGATCGGCGCTGGCAGGCTGCGTTTTTTAAGGTCGCGCGCTTCCGTGCGGGCGTCTTTCCAGATTTGCCGATTCAGCCACGGCCAGTCTTCTGCGGCGAACGACCGTTGTAAGCCGGGGGCGATATTTTGTCCGATCAGCGCGGCTTCGATGGGGATGGTCCCGCTGCCGCAGAACGGGTCGATCAGCGGACGTTCCGGGTTCCAATAGCTAAGCTGGATCAATCCGGCGGCCATCGTTTCTCGCAGTGGAGCTGCTCCCACGACGGCGCGATAGCCGCGTTTGTGGAGTCCCGGACCGGTGGTGTCGATCGTGAGTGTAGCGATGTCCTTGAGGATCGAGACTTCGATGACGAATTCCGCGCCGGTTTCGTCAAAGCGAAATCGATTATGTGTCTTTTTGAGGCTTTCGACGATGGCCTTTTTGGTCACCCCTTGGACCTTCGGCACCGCGTGCAGTCTTGAGCGGACGCTGCGGCCTTTGACCGGAAACTGGGCGTCAACCGGCAATAGGTCTGCCCACGGCAGGGCGATTGTGCGGTCGAAGAGTTCACCGAAATCGCTGGCGGGAAATTCCCCGACTCGGATCAGCACACGATCGGCAGATCTCAGCCACAGATTGCAGCGAGCGATGTCTCGCTCGTCGCCAGAGAACAGGACGCGGCCGTCCGAGACTCGACAATCTTCGTAGCCAAGCTGCTGCAGCTCACGCGCAACAACGTTTTCAAGTCCGAAGGTGGAGGTTGCGATCAGGTCAAAACGCGGCATGGAGGGTACTCAACGGTGCCACAGCAGACGTGTCGAAACGTTGTTCGGCCGGCCGCGTGTGCAAAAAAGCTGTATTTAGAAGGATCTGAAGCTGAAAGTGGCTGTTGTTCGATTGTTCGAAAGACTACATCGCAACGCCGCGACTCGCAATTACTCTCTGCGGGAGATTCCGGGCGAGCCTTGAGAAGTCTTGAAAGGGGGCCAGAATGCTCAGTTTGCCATGATGGCCGCCTAGACTGACAGCTAACTTAGGCATCTTTCGGACAGGAACAGGGCTTAGGCTCTTTCTTTCTCGGAAAAGCAGAACTAGAATCGCGTTGGCCGCAGTATTGGAAAATTTTGTAGCACATGAAATCTTTCCGCTCTGTCGTTCGAAACGACTTTGTGGCCCGTCCCGCAATCAGGGAAGGGGGGCCTGTGAACATGTCGAAGATTGACTGTCCTCAGGTTTGGTGCGAAGTTTGACTGGTTATCACACAATCGTGGCACACGTTGAAGGGGAGGATTGTAAGGCAACCTTCGACCGGACTTTGGCCAAGATGGAGCATCAGGTTCATCGGTATAAAGAAAAGTCGCGTGATCATCGCCGAGACAAGTCTGTGGGCGAAGTTGCAAGGTTAGCGGAAGCAGAAGCGGAAGACGAGTAGCGACAGTTTGCTGGCCGTGACGTATTCGTTCGCCAGCAGTTACCGTTAAAACACAAATGGTTTTGATGCGTTGTTGGGTCCGTGCAGTGTTGCGACGCAAGCGGAGCTCAAGCGTTCCCCGAACGCGAGCTGCAAGGCGCGTTTGTTTGGGGCGTTTGTTTGGGGCGTTTGGATTCAAAACATAATTTTTAGAACGTCAGGTACTACCGAAATGAAGTTGACTGATTTTGTTGTCAAAAAAGCGATCATTCCCAATCTCAAAGCCACATCCAAAGAGGATGTGATTCGCGAGATGGTGACGAGTTTGAAGACGACGGGCACCATTAAAGCAGAAGATGAAGACGCTGTTGTGGCCGCGATTCTGAAGCGTGAAGAACTGGGTTCCACCGGCATTGGGAATGGCGTTGCTGTTCCTCACACAAAACATCCCTCTGCCCAAGAATTGGTTGCGACAGTTGCCATTTCTCGCACCGGCGTCGACTTCTCCAGTCTGGATGGGGAAGACGTGTTTATTCTGTTTCTGCTGGTTTCGCCTCCAGATCGTCCCGGCGATCACTTGCGTGGCCTTGAGAACATTTCGCGACATCTTCGCAGCCAAGACTTCTGCAACTTCCTGAAGCAATCCACAACAGAAAAAGATATTTGGGAACTGCTTTCTGAAGCCGACAGCAGTGACGAAGAAGAAGCCTAAGGTGCCGGTTGGTGGCAGTGGGAGGCAGCAATGAATAACCAAATGGCTCGGCGAACCGTCAAGCTGGCACACCGTAATGGTTTGCACTTGACGCCTATTCAGCAATTAGTGAAAGCCGTTTCCGGTTACTCGTCCGCTGTAAAACTCCATTTCGATGGCAAGTCAGCCAACGCGGGTTCGGCAATGGATCTGATGTTGCTGGGGGCCACGTTCGGGGCAAACTTGGAATTGGAAGCCACGGGGGATGACGCCGAGGCGGCACTGGCAGCGGCGGAATCAGTGCTCAGCACTGCCCCCGATTGAGCCACCGTTGTTGAAAGCCGCAGCGCGGCGACAGGTGGTCATTGTTTCGCAATTTGTTCTCGCCTGTCGTCGCTCCGCGACTGTAGCGCTGGGCTGCGATCGCTCGACAAAAACGCCCTTTTCATGCTAGCATCGTGATCACCAGCAACTCTCAGGCGGTTACCAAAACACGCAATTCACAGCGTGTTTACTTCAACCAATAGGTTCAACGAATAGGTTCAATGCAGGTTCGCAGCGGAATAGCGGTCTCTCCCGGAGTGGTTGTCGGACCAGCACTTGTGCTGGGCTCTGAGAATTTCCGTATTCCCAATAAATTTGTGAGCCACGACGCGGTCGATGTTGAGATTGTTCGTTTTCACACGGCTTTGGACCAAGTTTGTGCTGACATCGAAGAGCACGAAATTCTGGTTGGTCAGCAATTGGGCAGTCAGTACGCGGCCATTTTTTCCGCTCATCTGCTGATGGCCAAAGATCCTCGACTGGTAACCGAGGTCGAGGCCATGATTGGCAAAGAAGCGTATTCTCCAGAGTACGCTGTCAGTAAAGTGCTGCGAGGTCTGGCAGAGCAGATGCAGAATCTCGGAGACGAGTATCTGGCCGAACGCGCCTCCGACGTCTTCGATCTCGAAAAGCGTCTGTTGCGACGCTTGTTGGGCGAAAGTCGAGAAGAAATTGGCAATCTCACACAACCCGTGATTATTCTGGCTCACGACCTGACGCCCGGAGAAACGGCCACGTTAAACACGGAGTATGTGGTTGGTTTTGCAACCGAAGTCGGTGGACGCACCAGTCATACGGCGATTCTGGCGGGAGCCCTTGAGATTCCGGCTGTCGTCGGGCTAGGACGCTGTTTAGCAGGCGTTTCGGGGGGGGAGACTGTGATTCTGGATGGTGATCACGGGCATGTGATCATTGATCCAGACGAAGCCACAATGAAGCGATTTCGAGCTTCTCAGGAACACAACAATCGTGTTCGAGAACGCTTGCAATCGCTGGATACTGTGGCGTCTGAAACGCTGGACGGGCAGCGAATTCAGATTTATGGAAATATCGAATTTCCAGAAGAAGTCACGCAGTGCGTCAATCGAGGTGCGGATGGTGTCGGCTTGTACAGGACCGAATTTCTGTATCTGAGCGGCAGCAAAGAGCCCACAGAAGACGACCATTACGAAGCCTATTGCCACGTGTTGAAGGCCTGTGGTGACCGCCCCGTGGTGATTCGCACGCTGGATATCGGTGCTGATAAAGTGCCGGCACGGATTCGTGATCGCTTTGCGGACAGCCAAAATCCGATGCTCGGGCTGCGGAGTGTTCGCCTGAGTCTGCAAAGTACCCCGCTGTTTAAGGTTCAGTTGCGGGCGTTGCTGCGGGCTGCCGTTTACGGAGATGCCCGCGTGATGTTTCCTTTGGTTTCTACGCTGCTGGAGTTTCGCCAAGCCAAGATGATTCTGATGGACGTCATGGAAGACTTGGAAGACGAAGGGATTCCGTTTCGTCGTGATATGCCTGTCGGGATGATGGTTGAGGTGCCGTCGGCCGTGATTTTGGCGGAAGAATTCGCCCGCGAGGTCGATTTTTTCTCCATCGGCACCAATGACCTCATTCAGTACACTCTTGCCTGCGACCGATCTGATCCCTCGGTTGCAAATTTGTATCGTTCCGGCGATCCTTCCATCCTAAGAATGATACAAACTGTCCTTGAGGCTGGAGAAAGACATGGGAAGACCGTGACTGTTTGCGGCCAGATGAGTTCTGATCCACGTTTTATTCCCTTGTTGTTGGGGTTGGGGCTGCGTCAATTTAGCGCCGCACCGCATTCCATCCCGCGACTCAAGGAAGTTGTCAGACACCTCTCAATCCCGGAAGCGGAACGAATCGCGGCACACGCCTGCTCTTTGGATCTGGCTCGGGATGTTGAACATTATCTTTTGGGAGAACTGGGCCGCATCTGCCCGGATCTCGTAGTTTAAAATACACACTGTGGCCGCTTGCGGCCTTCCTTTGAAACACAAACGAACACGCGTCACAGGACTGTTTCTCAAGTGGAATCGAAGTGCGGAAACACCGTCTTCCAAACCCGGCTAGAATTTTATTTCCTGTGTGACGACACCTCACAGGTGTCGATGTCGAGAACAATTAGACGAAAGGAATTATCCAGACTGACTTCCTCGCGAAGCAAAAACGAATCCTGCGCCATCCGTCAAATCATCGGTTGGCGTGCTGCGGGTTGTCGTTTTGTTGGCGGGTTCCCGGATCGATCGAAATATCGAATCCTTCGTGCCGTCAGTCTGATTTATTCTGAAGCCTGAAATGCTGTTCTTGGCAACGCTCGGTGTTCGTTCCAACGAACGAAAGCTGAGTTATGAAGAAAGAAATGCTGATCAACGTTCTGCAGCCGGAAGAAAGCCGGATTGCGATTGTTGAAGATGGTATCCTTGAAGAATTGTACGTCGAGCGCAGCAGCGCAGAGAACTACGTTGGCAACATTTGCAAGGGCAAGGTTGTCAATATTGAGCCCAGTATTCAGGCGGCATTCGTCGATTTCGGAGTCGGCCGCAACGGCTTTCTGCACGTCAGCGATGTTGAGTATCAGTACTATAAGCATCTGCTGGATGAGAACGATCGCGAAGACGAAGATGAGGAACCGGCGCGCCGCGGCGGCCCGCCAAAACATCTGAACGAACGCAACGCCCGAAATAAGCCTCCCATTCAGGATATTTTCCAGCGTGGCAGCGAAGTGTTGGTGCAGGTGATTAAAGCAGGCATCGGCAACAAGGGGCCCACGCTTTCGACTTATATTTCGATCCCCGGTCGCTACCTCGTGCTAATGCCCGGTCTGCAGCGAGTCGGTGTGAGTCGCAAGATTACGGATGAGCGAGCTCGCCGGAGCCTGCGGCAGGCCATGCGGAATATCAAGCCTCCATCCGGCCTTGGGTTTATTGTTCGCACCGCTGGGGTGGATCGAGAAGAAGAAGATCTGCGACGCGACTTGAATTATCTGTTGCGACTGTGGGAGACCATTGTTGGCAAGATCAAAGATACGCCGGGCCCCGCCAGTATTTACGCGGAATCCGACATGATGATCCGCACCATGCGAGACATCTATACCAGTGAAATCGATGCCGTCTGGATTGACGAAGACTCAGCATACGAGCGGGCTCGCGAGTTCATGAAGATCGTGATGCCGCAACACGTGAACAGGGTGAAACGCTTCAAAGAACCTGAGCCACTGTTTAGCTACTACGACGTCGAAGATGAAATCGCCAGAATTCAGGATCATAATGTCCCGCTGAAGGGCGGCGGGTCTCTGGTGATTGATCAGACGGAAGCCTTGGTTGCCATTGATGTGAATAGCGGAAATTTTCGGGTCGCCAATGATCCTGAGGAAACCGCTTACCGCATGAACCTCCGAGCCGCCGAAGCGATTGCTCGCCAGATCCGTCTGCGAGACCTTGGAGGCGTGATCGTGAACGACTTTATCGACATGCGTGACGAGCGTCACCGGCGTGGTGTTGAGCGCGCTTTACAGAAGGCTGTAATGCGCGACCGGGCGCGAACCAAGGTCTTGCGAATTAGTCCGTTCGGGCTGATCGAAATGACGCGTCAACGAATTCGTCCGTCGCTTCGCCGCAGCGTGTATCAAGATTGCCCGTGTTGTAATGGTGTGGGGCAGGTGAAGACGGCGGAAAGCCTGACGATTGAGGCCATGCGGATGGTGATGAGTGCCGCGAGTCACGAAGACGTCGCGAAGATTGTCATCGAAACTCACGATCGGGTCGCTAATGATTTGAACAATCGCAAGCGAAAAGAACTCATCCATCTGGAAGAAGATCGCGATGTCGTTGTCACGATCGTGTCTCGATCAGATGTGGCTCCCGAACATCTTGCGGTCAGCTGCCAGGACGTTGGGGGTCGACCAGTTGTGATCGGCGATTGACTTTCGTCGGGTTTTGCCGGTTCTCCAGTCTTTGAAAAAGTGATACGGAACTTTCGGACAGACTCGATTTCCGACTCGATCTATCCGAATGTTGCGTTATACTCCGCGACTCCTCGGCAGGTAGCTGCCGAAGAATGAGCATTTACACAATAAAACACAGCGTTTTTGCAGTCTGGTCAGAGTTCGCTACGAACCTTGCCTCACCGTCTGTACGCATTTCCTTAGCGTTTCGGGCTCCCGCTCGAACAGGCTTGCGGGCCTTCCGCACGTTTTTCAGGGTTTTTGACAATGTTTGCAGTCATCGAAGATGGAAGCCACCAGCACCGCGTACAGGAAGGCGACCTGCTTTCTGTGGATTATCGCAGTGATACCGAAGTTGGGGCGACTCTGAAGTTCGACCAAGTCTTGCTGGCCAACGGTGGCGGAGCAAGCATTATCGGTGCCCCAATCATCGAAGGTGCTTCGGTTGAAGGGGAAGTGATTCTAGATGTCGACAAAGGACCAAAACTTGAGGTCCAGAAGATTCGACGTCGAAAAAACAGTCGTCGGCACACCGGACATCGTCAAAAATTTACGCGAATCAAAATCACTGCGATCAACGTTCCGAACTTGGAAATTGTCAAAGAAGAAGAAGCCGCCGAGGAAACAGCCCCAGCCTAAGGCTGAGCTGTTTGGGAATTGGTGTGAGTAGGTATTTTCGCTCGATCATAGCAGGTGTATTTGTTCCGCGACTAGCCCGGAGGGCGGTAGCATATCGCCTTGGGCGGCAGGCCAAGGCCAAGGTCGCGGTCAAATGAAGTTAAAAAAGCCCCGAAGGGGCGACAGCGGTCTATCATGACCCTTTCGCTGTCGCCCCTTCGGGGCTTTGGTATGTCGCATCGCCAACCTTGGGCTGCCGCCCTCCGGGCTAAAGAACAAAATGAAGACCCTGCTTTCTCTGCGGATCAAGTGAGGCTGAGAAACTCTATGTCCGACGCTACCGCCAAACCGAAAATCATTGCCGTCATGCCTGCCTACAACGCAGCGGCAACACTGGAGAAAACGGTTCGCGATATCCCCGCCGGTAGTGTCGACGAAATTATTCTGGTGGATGACTGCAGCAGCGATAACACGGTTGAAACGGCACAGGCACTGGGCTTGACCGTGATTCGTCATGAGCAAAACACGGGCTACGGTGGCAACCAAAAGACTTGCTACACTCGGGCACTGGAACTTGGTGCCGACATCGTGGTCATGATCCATCCCGACTATCAGTATGACAGTCGAGTAATCCCGATCGCCGCAGAACTCATTCGACTAGGCAATTGCGATGTGATTCTCGGTTCGCGCATTCGTTCTCGTGCGGAAGCGTTGGCCGGCGGAATGCCTGTCTGGAAGTACATCGCCAATCGTTTTCTGACGATGATCGAAAACGTGACATTGGGTCAAAACCTCGGCGACTTTCACAGCGGGTTTCGCGCCTACAAAGTCGAAGTTCTGGAAACGATTTCGTGGCGTAGTAACTCAGACGACTTCATCTTCGACACGCAGTTTCTGGCGCAATCGGTCGATGCTGGTTTTCGCTTGGCCGACATTCCGGTTCCCGTGCGATACTTTGCTGAAGCTTCGAGTATCAATTTTCGGCGCAGCACGCGCTACGGTTTGCTGACGTTGTGGGTGATGTTTTTGTTTCTGCTGAATCGTCTGGGGATTTATCAGGCCCAGATGTTTCACAGAGATGAAAATGTTGCGGCGCGTTAGAGACACCGTAACCTAGAGCCACTATTCTTCTGCGATGAAAAAATACGTCGCAGAAACCATTGGAACGTTCTGTCTGGTATTTGCCGGTACAGGAGCGATCATCGTGAATCAGGTCAGTGACGGCGCGGTCACTCACCCCGGAATCGCGATCACATTTGGGTTGATCGTCTTAGCGATGATCTACTCCATCGGCGACGTCTCCGGTTGCCACATCAATCCTGCTGTCACCATCGCGTTTTGCGTCGCACGGCGATTCGATTCCAAACAGGTCGCGCCGTATGTGCTGTGTCAGTTGGCAGGTGGTTTTTTGGCCAGCGCCTTTTTGCTGGCCATGTTTCCGGAACAGGCCAGCCTTGGTCTGGGGGCGACGTTACCGGCCGGCCCTTGGCTGCAATCGTTCGTTTTTGAGGTCGTGCTGACGTTCATGTTGATGTTCGTCATTCTGAATGTGTCCACTGGCGCGAAAGAGAAGGGCATCACAGCCGGGATTGCGATTGGCGCAGTGGTTGCTTTGGAAGCGATGTTTGCGGGTCCGATCTGCGGTGCCTCCATGAATCCCGCTCGTTCCATCGCCCCCGCGATGATGTCCGGCCGCACGGAGCATTTGTGGGTGTACATCGCCGCACCGATTTTGGGAGCTCTGCTGGCAATTCCAGCCAGCATGTGTGTTCAGCCCACAGAAGAAGCGCAGTAAGGCTGTCGCACTTCCGACCCCTTCGCGATGTCTAGAAAATGGTTCTGCTGGTAAGCGTCCGGGGAACCCATTTGGGCGGGCCGCGTTCAGTTGCGGGTGCCGTCGGCGTTGCGGAGCTCAGCGGCTGCGATTTTCTCGCGGCGTTTTTGACGATCGTCGCGTTTGCGGTTGGCCACCTGGCGTGCCTATTCGATTCGATGCACAAGCACCTGTTTCGGATTCGCTGCAGCCCATTGATCCGGCAGCATCGCGGTCAGGGTCTCTTCCGGCAGTCGACTAGCCAGAGATATTCCGAGCTCACGACACTCTGGTCCGGTGAGACTCGATGTCTTTGTAAAGTCTGGAATATCGACTCCGCATTCGGCGCACAAAGACGACATCTTCACCAGCAGATCACACACATACGCAAATGGCTCAAGGTGATGTCGCTTCGCATTGGCCATGACCGT
>JBDNHJ010000049.1:0-6758 GCA_041688835.1 Fuerstiella sp. | reverse complement strand
CCTGCGTAGCGAACTCGTGGGGGCATGTCACTGCCCAGTTTTCTTCCCCGGCTGCGGACACCGCTGCGCGTCTTTCGCGTATCGAACGCTCAAGCCGCCCCGGTTGCCGCTCCCAGCGTCGTTGTTTCCACAATGGACCACGCAATCTCGCGCCAATCCGGCTCAGCCTCCTCAATAACAATCGTTGCCAATTCGCCCACCACATCCTAAAGTGCTGCAAGTGTCTTCCCCGGTGTCCCCAGCAGTCTCCCAGTCAGTCACTGAACTGACGCCCCACGCCACGATGTCCCGGTCATCTGTGCTCTCTGTGTGATCGATGGTTGAAACGCCAGGCCGCATTTTTCAACCACGGATATCACGGATGAACGCAGATAACAAACGCAGCGGCTTCTTGGTTTCCGTCGCCTACAGGATTAGCCAGAGACTAGGCCAGTGAAGAGGATTCCGTCGAAATACTCGGCCTAGACCTTGAGATCCACGTCGACTTTCTTCGACAAGCCGAAACAACGCTGCTTAAGACGGCTTTGTCATCACTTTCCGAACGCATGAGTTCATTTGGCAGGGAAATTGTCCGACCCGCGCCTCACGGGAACACCGAGACCGCGCTCACGTTCGCGATCATTATCGGAGGGGCTTGAAAATCCCGCATCCGGCTCCGGACGGAAAGTAGGAACTTCCTCACGTTCAAATCTCGTCCTCGTCTCTGGTTCGGGCATCACTGAAAGTAGAGGTGGCAGCCGCTGCGAAATCGGCAAATTGTGGTCGACGGTCGTGAGTCCCAAAACGGAAATTGGGATCGTCAGGTTGTCGGCCGTTGCCTTGATGTTTTCCTGAATGAACGACACACCGGACAAATTTAACGACAGAAAGATTCCGGGGCGATTTTTTTTTTCAAATCCTTGAGCTGGCAGTTGGCCCGCCCGATCAGAATCAGTTGGGCATCATCAAACAAGTTCCGCGACCTTGCCGTCGCTGTCTGCGAATGTTTCGACGTTGACGCCCAGTTGTTGCAGCATAGTGACGAACACGTTTGCGAGCGGTTTGTCTTCCTGTTGGATTTCCACTTGCCACGGTTCACGCCCGCCCTCCCACGCTCCACCCTGAGCGTTGGCGCCGGCGTTGTTCAGGTATTGACCGTGCTTGAAGCCCATGTTTTTTCCACCTGCCAGCACCAACGGATAATTGCGAGACAGGTGAAATGCACTGGATGCGGAACCGAATAACAGCAGCGTGTTATCCAGCATGTTGCCGGCCGCTGCTGGTTCTGGAGTCTGCTTCAGCTTCATGGCGAAACGCGAAAATTCTTCGTTCAGGAACTGGCAATACGTGCCAAAGTTTTTCCAGCCGCCGGGTTCTTTGGTCGCGTGTGACAAATGATGAGCCAGATTCAACCCGACCGCTCGCGCTAGATGATCGCTGATCCCGAATCCGTTTTCTCGACCGATCTGGTAAGTGGCGACACGCGTCGAATCTGTTTTGAATGCCAGATACAGCAGTTCAAAAATCGTCTGCACGTACTGGCGTGGTTCGTCCGGCGTGACATCCAGATTCAAGTGATCGGAATCGACCGTAGGCAGTGGCGTGTCGATCCAGTGTTTGGCTTTTTCAACCTGAATCTCCGCTTCGCGCACGGATTCTAAGTACTCATCCAAACTCCGCTGATCGTTCGCCGACAGCCTGCGTCGCAACGATGTGGCATCGGCCAGCAAGTCGTCCAATGCGTTTTTGCTGAGTGCCAGTCGCCGCGCCGCATTGCCATCGCTCTTCACAAATAGCATGTCGAACACGCGTTTCGGTCGATGTTCGGCGGGGATCGCTCGACCTTGGCGATTGAAGGACAGCGTATGAGTGCCTCGCGGCGTTCCGGTGCCTCCATCCGTCGACATCACCAACGACGAAAATCGCGTTTGATCGCCGATATGGGCTGCATAAACTTGGTCTAACGAAATCGTGTTTTGATACGGGCCGTTGGAACCTGTGGCCGCTGCGGTTAAAAATTGATCTGCATTCGAATGGCCGTGAACCGACCGGGCGGCAGGATGTGAGAACCCCGACAGTACGGTGAGGTCATGGCGGAGCGGTTCGAATGCGGCTCCGCATTTTGTGAAGGTAAATTCTGTGCCGTTGCCATGCGGAAACCAAGCCCAGTCTTTGTAGGCCGGGTCTTCCGCCAGGGGCATCGGAACACCGTCCGGAAAATACATGCACGCCAAGCGTTTGACTTCGGTTAGGCCGTCGCTGGCGAAGGCGGTTGCGGGCCGAGAGGCTTCGAGCAGAGGCAAAGCCAGCGCTACGCCCGTGCCGCGCAGAAATCGACGTCGATCAAGTGAGCTAAGGTTCATGTTAGTGGGCTTTGATGAGGTGGGCCAGTTAGCGGGATTGAAATAGTTCACTATTGACCAGCAACAGAATGATCGTTTCTAGTCCGTCTGACTGTTGACGAACCTGAGCGGTAATGTTGTCGATGCTGGCGTGGTCGTCAAAGGTCAGCATTCGCCCCAGCGCGTAAGTGGAGATTTTATGCACGATGGCGCGTACGAATTGATCTTGGCGATTTTCTAGCAGGAACCGTTTGAGTCCATCAATGCCGCTCAATTCCTGATGATTGAATAACAGGCTGGCCGCGTCAACGGGTTGCCCGTGAATTTGGTTCCGCCAGCGACCGGCGGCATCGTAATTTTCGAACGCGATTCCCCACGGGTCAATCTTGGCATGACACGACATGCAGGCGGCATGATTGCGGTGATCTTCGATTCTCTGCTTCAGCGTCAACTTGGCGATTTCCGGATCCGCCAGATCAATTTCGGGCACGGCTGGTGGAGGTGGCGGGGGAGGATCATTCAGCAGACTTTTCAGCAACCAGACTCCACGCTTTAACGGATGCGAATCTTTGCCGTCCGAATTCATCGCCAACAGACCGGCTTGAGTCAACAAACCGCCCCGTTGGGTTTCGTCCAATTTGACGGGCCGAAAATGATTGCCTCGCACAGCCGGCAAACCGTAGTGCAGTGCGAGCCGTTCGTTGGACATTGTGTAGTCCGTATGGATGAAGTTCAGCACGCTTTCGTTGTTGTTCAGTACTTGCTGAAACAGAGCCACTGGTTCGTGCTGCATCGCTGCTTTGAGCGACGATTCGAACGCCATCACGCTCTTGTCGATCGACAGGAAATCCAACAATTGCATATCGAGCCACTGCTGCACAAAGTGCTCTGAAAATCGCTGCGACCGAGGATCGGCCAGCATGCGCTTGACCTGCGCTGACAGGATGTCCGCGTTGCTGAGCTGTTGGCTGGCGGCTAGCCCTAATAACTGATCATCAGGCACACTGCACCACAAAAAGAGTGACAGCCGCGTCGCCAGTTCGTAGTCGGATAATCGCTGCGGCCCGTTTGCATTTGCATTTGCATCGGCATCGTCACCGGCAGTGGTTTCCGATCTTGTTTCCGCAGCGTGGTCTTCAGTGACCACGTACAGAAAACTGGGCGACGAAAGCACGGTTGCCAAGACTTCAATCATCGCTTCTTCGAAATCGATACATTCAGGCCGCATCGCGGCGAACAATTCGATCTTCGCATCGACTTCCGCCTGCGATGGACTTCTTCGCCAAGCGCGTGACATAAACCGTGCTAGCACTTCAGCAGCATACTGCGTTTCGTTGTCCTTCTGCGGACTGTCGAAAAAGATCCGGGTATGAGATTCCGGAGGCCACTGGTCGTACACGGGAGCCATCACCTCCACCGAGTCGATCAGAATATCACCGTGTCCGCCCTGCGGCACAGAACTGTTGACGAACCGGATGTACTCCGACGGGCTGGGCAGGGCTCCCATCTTCGACAAGCCGCGGAAGTCGTTGCGAGGATAGATTTCTCCCAGTGGCACATCCCATTCATAGATTTTCGGGCTGTCGGAGGCTGCATCGATCGGCGTGTCTTGTGAACTGACTTTCGAATCCGCTTGGCCTTCGTTGCTGGCCTGAAAACCAAATTCTAACTGCAGACTCGGGATTCGATGGTCCTCATCCGACGCCTTCGATGCTCGCACACGCACACGCATGATGCCTTTTTCCGGAATCTGATCGCCCAATTCCACTGTGAGCCTTTGATTGCGGCCGGCCGGAATCACGGCGACATGGTCGACAGCATCGGGGAACTGAAACGGTGTGTCGGTCGAACCAAACGCATATTTCGCTCCACCATACGACCATTCCGCGCGTGCGGTTCGGCCGGTGGAACGTTCGAGATAGTACGGTCGTGAATGCGGCTCATTGAAACTGGCCGTCAGCTTGTCGACTTCTTGCTGTTGCTTGGCTGCGTCATCTTTGAATTGTTCTTTGAGCTTTTCAAGCTGTGCTGATTGTTTCGGCCACTCCCTGTCCGCCGCTGCCTGCATCGTGACGCCCCAGCGAATCACAGCCGGACGTTCCCCTTGCACGATGGCTTTCAGCAGCGCTGTGCGCGCCAGTTGTCGGTAGGTTTCGAACTGCATCACCGACATGTGCAGCATTTCGGAACTGTTCTGAAAGCCGTCGTCGGAATGCGCTTCTGGCGGCAGGTCTTTGGCGAAATCCCAAGGCAGGCCCAGAATGTCCTGCATGGCGTAGTTGTATTCATAACGTGTCAGCCGACGAAACGAAGAATGCCCGGCGGTGGCTCGCCGAACCGTGGATGCGATCTGCACTTCATGCGACAACCAGTCGACGACGCGGCGGCGGTCTTCGTCTGGTAGCTCGTCGGATTCCGGCGGCGGCATTTCGCCGTTGCTAAGCACAGCCATGACTTCCAGCCACCAATCGACGTCGTCGCCGTGTAGTAGATCGGGATCCAGCGTATCGATCCGGATGTTGCCTTCCTGAGTGTCAGGACCGTGACACTGCACGCACGCCTGATGCAAAATCGGTTGCACGATTTTCTGGAACTCAGCGAGATTCGCGGCGGGAACTTCTGCAACGGCGACGGAATCAACAGCCTGCCTCGGCGGTTGCCGGTACTTCGAACGCTGGGCCGCTGTGACTTTTAATTCCTGCAGCGTCTGTGCAGCACTTGTCTGCGGACTGCTGTCCTGCGCCGTCGCGTATCGGCAGCACAGACAACTCAGGATGCAGCACCAGAAAAACGTTCGATAGCTCATGTGATCTGATTTATTCTCGACATCAGTTGACCGTGTAAGATTCCACAACATATGGGCCACTCGGAATTATAGACGACAATCGCCTGAAATCCCAAATCTTCAATCTTCAATCTTCAATCTTCAAATCCACTAGCCTTCGCACAGCAATCCCTGCAATTCGGTCAGCGTGCGTACAAACTGCACATCGTTAAACTGTCCGGTCAGCTTGTGATGTGGATCATAGCCGAACACTTGCATTCCCGCCGCCAAGCCGGCCTTGATCCCAAACACACTGTCTTCCACCACCGCACAATGCTGAGGAGCCACATTCAGGCTTTCCGCAGCCATTAAAAACAGATCGGGTTCCGGCTTCCAGCGTTGAAGCTGATACGCGCTGAAAATTCGCGACGATTCGAAGTGGTGAATCAGTTCCACGGTTTCTAGACACAAATTTACTTTACTGAGTGGTGCATTCGACGCCACGCAAAATGGCAAATGCATGGCATCCAGCAGTGAATGCACGCCTTCGACCGGCTGCAGCTGTTCGCGTAACACGCCCATTTGCCGACTGCGAAACGTGTCCAGAAAATCGACGGGAAGCTTGCGGCCCAATCGCGATTCGAACTCCGCAAACACCACGGACAACTCATTCCCGGCGAACCGTTCCATCGCTTCGGCATGCGAAATCTGCAGGCCAAACTGTTCGACATGCTTCAACAGTACCGCCAGACTCAACGTCTCGCTGTCCACCAGTGTTCCGTCGCAGTCGAAAATCACCGCTTTGATTGATTGATTTTCCATGAGCTTAGGAGACCAGAATCCTGTTGACGGTCAAAGAAAAGAAAAAAGCCGCAGGAGCCACGCCGCAGATCGTATCATCGCCGCCCGAGGATTTATATCACCGCCGCGACAGACGAAACGCGTTTGCGTCGACGCTCATGCGTTTTCCGGATTTTGACATAGGCTTGGTTCCGCCAGCCAATTTGGGTTGCTGAGGACAGATGGCCACAGATACCACGGATGAAAAACGAAGGACATCTCGCCGCACCATGCCTTGGAAAAATCAGAACCTCAGCGTCGCAAGGATTGCCGCTGGTTGGTTTTGCGTGAAATTTGTCGCCGGATTGTTAGAATACGAATCCGCCGCTCGTTTCACTCCGACGAAATCCCCGCCGCATGCACCGATCAATCGCTGTTCCATTTCGTGTTCTGATGAGCGTCTTGTCATGCGCGGTCTGTTGCTTGGGTGACGACGCGAAGATTGACTTTGCGGCTCAGATTAAACCGTTGTTGTCTGATCGCTGTTTTTTGTGTCACGGTCCTGATGCCGAAGGACGAGAAGCGGACCTGCGGCTGGATTCCCAAGAAGGTATCTTGGCACCGTTGGCATCGGACGCTGAACTGCATGCTGTTGTGCCCGGACATCCGGAAACCAGCGAAATGGTCGCTAGAATTCTGTCGGATGATGCGGATATTCAAATGCCGCCACCGGATTCTGGCCTGTCACTCAGCGCCGAAGACAAAGACTTACTTCGTCGCTGGGTGGCCGAAGGAGCGCAATGGCAGGGACATTGGTCGTTCGAACCGATCCGCAAACCGGCTGTCCCGGTGGTGCAGAATTCCGAGTGGATTCAGGACCCGATCGATGCGTT
>JBDNHJ010000324.1:0-24664 GCA_041688835.1 Fuerstiella sp. | reverse complement strand
CAAACTGCGGACCTTATCAGTATCGATTCGCAGCCGCCTGATCAACCGTTTTTGAACCGCACAAATTCATGTCGCACATCAAGCCACTTCCGTATGACGAAGCTACGATCCGCCGGATTGCCGAGACGTATCCAACTCCGTTTTATCTGTACGACGAAGCGGGAATTCGCGAAACATGTCGCAATCTGTACAAGTCTTTCGCTTGGAGTCGTGACTTTCAAAACTTCTTCGCTGTCAAGGCGACTCCGAATCCACACATTTTGCAAATTGTGAAAGAGGAAGGTCTCGGGGGCGACTGCTCCAGCAAAGCGGAATTGATGTTGTGCGACTTGGTTGGGATTCGAGGCGAAGATATCGTCTTTACGTCCAACAACACGCCGGCTGATGAATATCAGGCCGCCAAAGATATCGGCGCGATCCTGAACTTGGACGACATTACACACATCGATTACGTTGATCAGGCTGTGGGTCTGCCGGAACTGATCTCGTTTCGTTTTAATCCCGGTCCTGCCAGAACTGGCAATGTGATTATCGGCAATCCGTCAGAAGCCAAATATGGTTTCACCGAAGCGCAACTGTTCGACGGCTATCGGATGTTGCAGGAACGCGGCGTCAAACGCTTTGGGCTGCACACCATGGTGGCCAGCAACGAGCTCGACGGTAGCTTCTTTGTCGAAACTGCTCGGATGCTGTTCGACCTAGCCGTTCGTTTACAGAATGAGGTTGGTGTTCGGATTGAATTCGTCAATCTGGGCGGCGGCATTGGCATCCCTTATCGCCCGGAAGAGTCACCCGTCGATTTGATGACCGTGGGTGAACAAATTCACGCTCTGTATAACGAAATGATCGTGCCCGCCAAGCTAGATCCGTTGCGCGTGGTGCTCGAGAACGGACGTATGATCACTGGACCGCATGGATACCTGATTACGAAGTGTCTGCATCACAAGCAGATCTATCGCGATTATGTTGGTGTAGATGCCAGCATGGCTAACTTAATGCGACCTGGGATGTATGGCGCGTATCACCACATCACAGTCTTGGGCAAAGAACACGCGCCGCACGACACAACCGTCGACGTTGTGGGCTCGCTATGCGAAAATAACGACAAGTTCGCCATTAATCGACAACTACCAGCAGTCGATCGTGACGACCTGTTGGTGATTCACGATGCCGGAGCTCACGGGCATTCCATGGGTTTTCAGTATAACGGCAAGCTGCGGAGTGCCGAACTGCTGCTGCAGCCCAACGGAGATGTGAAGCATATTCGCCGAGGCGAAACCTACGACGACCTGTTCGCAACACTGGACTTCACCCCATTCAGCGGGTAGGCGTTGTATCGCACAACGACACCTTCCATGCGACGGACATCGTTGTCCTACGTGAATTCACGGTATTGGGTTTTACTGCGGCTCACTGCTGAGCGACATCGGCGTTTTGCGGGCTGCCAGACAAATGCTGAACCCACGCCGGTGGAATGTTGACTAGAATGTTGTCTCGGCAGAGGCGACGTTTGGCACAGTGTTCGGCCATGATGTCATCGATGCGGCTGATGCGAATTTTCTCATCACCGCGTGTGATGACTTTTCGAATCGGGCGAACGTACATGTATTCGAAGTAGCTCAGCACGCCGGTCGGTTTCAAAAGCTCGAAGTAGTGATTGGAAATGGATTCCACCAGAGCCGCTGGGAAGTTGTTCAGTGGTAGACCGGAAATGACGAAGTCGTACTTTTCGTCGGGTTGGAAATCCTGAACAGGCAGTTGATGCACATTCGAGAACTCTTGAACACGTCTCCATTCAGAATCTGATTGGAAGCGTTGGCTCAGAATTCCGACAAACGATTCGTTAAGTTCCACGAGGTCGAAATGGTCGCCGGACCTTAACAGCGGAACGATTTTTTCTGTGACCGGCCCCGTCCCCGGGCCGATCTCCAGCACTCGAACCGGTGCGTCGCCACGAGCTGCCAAGTATCGTGTCATCGACTTCGCCAGAAAGCGACTACTGGGAGCGATCGCCCCTGTGGTCTCAAAGCGTTGCCGAAATTGGCGAAAGAATGCGAAATTATTCTTGAGAGTTCGCAGCATGTTTGAGTGTGACAGGAAAAGATGCGACGAAATGAAGAATGCCCGGTCTCGAAAAAAGAGAACCGAGCATTTGAGATGTGTGACAAGCTCACACGCGGGCGGACACCAAGCCCTCGCTGACCGCGTTGCAAGTATCGCTGCTGTTCGGGTGAAGTGCAACTCATGCAGCCCACCACTGCTGCTGGGGGACGATCATGGATTTCAGTCTGTTGTCGTCGCAAAAGTTGTTGGCCCAACAAGTCGCTGCCGGGGGCGTTCCGCTGCGCCCTCAGAATCGTTGGCCCAAGAAACGCTTTACCTAAACTGACGATCACCCGTGAGCCAACTCTCTGTGTTCACCCGTGATAGCAGTGGTTAAACATGCTTTCCGACGCCTCTATAACCCAAGCTTAAATCTTCAGACAGAGCCTGCAGCAGTAGGTCTTCCGACTCGCTCATCTTTTCACCACAGATTCCCACAGATAATCGCAAACGAAACACTGGCAGAGGCCGGATTGCGTTGGGGGCGAACCTAGGGGCGAAGTGGCAGATGGGTTCGGTCAAGCCATGATCAGTTCCGGGAACAATTCAGCGATGGCCCGCTGTGTTGAACCGTGGAAGTAGGTGGCGAATAAACCTGAGCCGTTGTGATGTAGGAAATGCTCACGGTTCAAGCGACTCCAGTCACTGCGATTGTGGAAGCCAAGTTGCTGGCCGAGCCACAATAGGTATTCGCGACGGTTGGCCGAATGGCTCCAGAAGCTTTGTGGAACACTGTGAAAACGCCACGCCTGCCAGGCGTAGTTTGGTCTGTAATCGTGCAGGATGGCTTGGACAGAGCCTTTGTACATGTTGTTCAGCAAGCCGCCGCCATGATGGTCAAAAAAGTGAGCTCCTGTGACAGCGTACCAGTCTTCGGTTGTCGTGAACCCCAGTTGTTGGCCGAGCCAGTCCATATAGCAGTGGCGGTTTTCGGCTTGACTCCAAAAACCATTGGGAGCTCCGCCAAACAACCAAGGTCTCCAGTTGTAGTCTGGTCGGAAGTCCAACATCGCAGTCAGCACAGACGAGCCGTAAGAGTTCCGCAGCAGGCCGCCGCCATTGTTTTGCTGAAAGTGATGACGTCGTAGTCGATACCAATCCGAAAGTTTCACAAAGCCGCACTGTTCGCCCAACCACGCCAAATAACGGACGCGATTTTCGCGTAGGTCCCAGTATCCGTTCGGGACGCGGTTGCCAAACCACGGCACGTTTTCGAGCGATAAGCCGGGTCGTTCTTCGTGGCTGCCTGAGCGTTCGTCAGTGTCGGCATTCGAATATTCGTCCGTCTTCGTTTCTGGAAGACGCTTGAATGATCGACGTCCGGTTGGACTGAAAATGACTGAGATTCTTGATTGAAGCATTATTGTGATCCGCAAGTGCCAGTGGGGAAATCCAATCTCGCCAACTGAATTGTTTCGGTAGCTGAGGTACGATAAGCAGATCGCGGGCCAATTGCGTGAGAATTTTCTGGTAAGACAAAAAGCCCGTGAAATCACAGTGAATTCGAATTTCTGAGCTAACTTTGGTTCTCAGCGAGCAGCAAAAAGCGGCCAACAAATAGGCATCACGCATTTCAAACAGGCAGACAGAACGTTCATTCATGTGGCGGTCTCTGGCGTCAGCGTCAGCGGTGCGTTGATTGATGATGCCGCGCAGCATAGATATGCTTTGTCAATTTCCAGTGAAGAGTTCCTCAAATTCGCAGTCCCGACCAGTTGCATGCCAGAACCAATCTCCAATCCATTGAGTGTTGCTTGGATCGCACGTGGACGATTGTTCGTCAGACGGGGCGACGGAACTGGCGTTGAGATCGAGAGTGCCTTTGCTCAGAAATCGTTAGAACGCGAATTGAAGCACTCCAACAACAACGCTTGGAAAGATCGCAGTGGAGTCTGGGGCGAAATGGGCATGGCACCTCCAGGGCCGGCTCCTTGGAGCGAGGGTGCCAAGCGTCGGAAGATCAAATTCGTGGCAGTGGCCAAAGGCGACTCACCCGACGAAATTTATTATGTGCTGGACATGGGGCCGGTTGGTGGACTGTTTAAGTACGACATGGAACTGGACGAAGAAACTCGACTGATGCACAGCCAGAGTTTTTCGGTTCGCGATATTTCGCGCCACCCGACGGATGGTGAGCTTGCGGTGTCCGTGCGGCGAGACGATGGCACGATGGGCTTGTCCATCAATCGCCATGATGGTCTGTATGGAAAACTGATCACGTTGTCCGACACAATTGACGAAGCTCCATCGTGGTTACCGGACGGTTCGAAGCGGTTGGTGTTTCAGTCTTCGGCCATTGCTCGCGATGACGAAGGCCGATCTTTGGGAACCACAGTCACGCGCATCGAAATGCTGGATCTTGAACAGCAGGAGATCACCAAGCTGTACGAAGAAGACCACGAAGACCTGCTGCAGCCGCGGATGGCAGACGACGAATCTGTGCTCTATATTCGTCGCCCTTATCAGGCCAGTCATTATCAACCGCCGACGTTGTGGGAAGTGACTCAGGATGTTCTGCTGTTTCCGTTCCGTTTGGCTCGAACAGCTTTTCATGCTTTGGATTTCATCTCCATGGCATCTTCGGGAAAGCCGTTAACAACTTCCGGTGGACCGGAGAATCGTCGGCCTGGCGAAAAGCAACCGCTGTTGATGTTGTACGGTCAGGCCGTTGATACTCAACATGCGATCGCGAAAGGGGCAGGCAAAGGGGCAGGCAAAGGGGCAGGCAAAGACGCCGAGCGTCCGCTGGTGCCGAAGGAATGGGTGCTGATTTCAAAACCCAAAGATGGCATGGAAACCGTGATTGCGGAAAACGTACTGACGTTCGATCGGAGCGCCACTGGTGACGTCGTGTACTCAGATGGCCGCAGCGTGTTTCATTTGCAGGAAGGCAAGACACCCACCAAAATCGGCAGCGGCGACATCATCGAGAAGGTGGCGATCTTGAGCTAGCCACGATATCCTGTCGAATCGGCGAATTTTTCCAAACGACCTTTCGGGAGCTTGTGTCTTATGTTCAAAAACGTTTTCGTGGCCAGCTGTCTGCTTCTGGTGTTCGGCGCTGCCAATGCAATGTCAGACGAAGCCAACGGTCGCTTGAAAGTGCTGTTAATAACTGGTGGTTGTTGCCACGACTATCCGTTTCAGTCTTATGCCCTGCAAAAGGCGGCTCGCGATCGGAAAGTTGCGATCGACTGGACGATCATCGATCAGGGTGGAAACGGTACCGACGCGCAGATTGAACTGTACAAAGATCCCAATTGGGCCAAGGGATACGATGTCGTGATTCACAACGAATGTTTCGCGAAGACGACTGACGAAGACTACATTCGGAGCATTGCTAAGGCACATCACGATGGTGCCAACGCGGTTGTGATTCACTGTGCGATGCATACGTACCGTGACGCCAAGATCGACGACTGGCGACAGATGCTGGGCGTGACAAGTCGGCGACACGATCACAAGAGCAATTATCTGGTGAAGAATGTCAAAGCCGATCATCCGGCGATGAAAGATTTTCCCGCAGAATGGACGACGCCCAGCGACGAACTATACATCATCGAAAAGGCGTGGCCGAATATGGAAGTGTTGGCGACTTCAGTCAGCGAAAAAACGGCAGAACTGCACCCTGTCATCTGGACCAACACTCATGGCAAGGCACGTGTGTTTGGCACCACGTTTGGTCATGCCAACGAGACCTTCGAAGATCAGGTCTTTCTGGACGTCGTGATCAACGGATTGAAATGGGCGGCGGGAAAATAGCGCCAGACAGTTGCAGTCAGGCATCTTCAGCGAGTTGGACTGTGCCACTTCCGTGACACTGTGGGCGATGGGAGGGGGGGCGGGAGTCTTTTTCGGAGAACAGTGGCCTTGTTTTGCGAAACGGTTTGACAGGATAAAACTCCCGCCCCCTTTCGTGCTACCTGAGTCGCTGGCGACGATTATTTGGCTGCTTTTTGTTCTGCGTGTGAAGCTTGCTGGACCGCCTGTTCGGCTGCGATTTTTGCATCAGCGATTTTGGAGTCAGCGATCTTTTGTTCTAGCACTGCAGGATGCACAAACTGATGAGCGTCGGAGATCGTGACCGGCTGAGGCATGTTGTTTTTTGATTCCTGCTGCAGGAACTTCGGCGGCTTGATTTTCAGGCCGGCAAAGCTCGCACCATTGTAGATCGTGCCTCGTTGCAGCGGGCCAGCGCCCAGCACCCACGTATCTTTGGCGTCACTTTTTGCAATGGCGGTGCCGGATTGCCAGACCGGTGTTCCGGACTCACGATGATACGCAAATAGCACGATTTTCGACGTCGAAAGTGCGGCGTTACGTTTTCCAACGCTGATTTCTGGAATCGAAGGCACTGCCGGAACCCCGGCCACAGCATTCGCCGCCGTGCTGAGTGCGTTGCTGGCCGGCAGTCCATAGGTGACTTCCAGCGAATCCGTTCCCAGTGCCCCGACACGACCTTCCAGAACGTAGTCGGCCGTCGCAATGGTGTCTTGGACCAGACAGCCCGAAACAGTCAGCTTGTGCCGCAGGGCGCTGATGATGTAATCCGCGTTGACGAACATCGTACCTTTGACTGGATTGATGTACGTGGTGTCGAGGAACACTTTTCGGCCAGAAAGGACCGCGAGGTCGAGTTGATCAACGGTGCGATCGACGGCATCGGACAGCAGCAGTTGCTCTGTACCAGTCCGTTGCTGAGTTGTGCCACAGCCGATCAGCATCAAAACATTGATGGCCACGGTAAGCAGGGTAAGGGGAATTCGCATGGGCGAAGATCATAGGACTCGAAGAGTATTTCGAGTGCGAAAACCTGAGGAATTCGGTGATGATGGGGAGGGTGAATGTGGGATATCGATGCCCGGAGGGAAGGTAAGTCTAGACGTTTGAGCGGAAAACTCCAATGACGTCATCTGCGATTCGAACCGTAAAAAAGGAGGGAAGGTAAGTCTAGACGTTTGAGCGGAAAACTGGTGTAATTCTGTGCCCACAAAATGGCGTTGCTTGCTCTTTCTGGCTTCATCCGTGACAGAGTTCGGCAAATTCTGCCGGATCTGCCACGAGTTGTTGGTCAATGCGTCTATTGACGTTCAAGCTATGACACTACCGACATGGCCACCCCTGCCCCGCTCTTCCCACCTCGTATGATTTCTCAAGGCGACCAGCGATGCTGACAGTTACTGGACAAACATTTCGAAATTGCAATGGTCGCTCGCGGCGATCGTTTCTTGTGGCTGGTGCGTTCGGATTCGGTGGCTGGAACATGGTTGATCTGTTGCGTGCCGAGGCTGCAGTCGGAATCCGTGCTTCTGCTAAAGCGGTGATTAACATCCATCTTGATGGTGGTCCGCCACAACTTGACACGATCGATCCCAAACCGAACGCTCCGCGCGAGATCCGTGGTGACTTTGCGCCGATCTCCACGGCGATTCCCGGAATTCAGGTCAGCGAATTGATGCCATGTGTCGCTGCGGCGGCTGAGAAGTTCGCATTCATTCGCACACTTGTTGGTTCCGACGGCAAACATGATGCGTTCCAGTGTCAGTCTGGGTATCCCGAAAAAGAAATGGCTGCGCTCGGTGGTCGACCGGCCATGGGATCTGTGGTTTCAAAACTTCTTGGTTCACCGGACGATGTGACACCGGCTTTCGTCGACCTGATGCAGGGGCGTCCACTGGTCAGAAATTCGGCTAGGCCAGGGTTTTTGGGGCCCACGTTTCAGGCCTTTCGGCCGGATCTATCGCAGATGTTTCAGCGCGAGTTGGAGGCGGGGATGAAAGGCGAACTTCGGCGTTTGGGGGCAGAGCAGACGGTGAGTTTGTCACTGAACGAGTCGCTGTCACGGAAGCGACTGGATGATCGCAGGCTGCTGCTGGCTGGTCTCGATGGAATCAAACGGCGGGTCGATGCTTCGGGGATGATGAATGCGATGGATCGCTTTCAGCAGCAGGCGGTCGGCATTCTGACATCGGGCGAATTCGCAAATGCCATGGACCTGTCTGAGGAAGATCCTGCCGTGTTAGCGCAGTACACGGCACCAGCGCCGCAACAGGGAGCTCAGTCGACCACCAGCGAAGGGCCGGAGTGCATCCGCAAGTTTTTGCTGGCCCGTCGGCTTGTCCAAGCCGGTGTGCGGTGTGTCAGCGTTTCGATTAGCGATTTCGATACACATTCGTCGAATTTCGAACGCATGCGGCATCTGGTGCCCATTGTTGACTATGGGGTCGCCACGCTGGTTGCGGATCTGGAAGCACGGGGTCTGTTGGACGATGTCTCGGTTGTGGTGTGGGGCGAATTCGGGCGGACTCCGCGTATTAATGACAAGAACGGCGGGCGTGATCATTGGCCACGTGTCGGCCCTGCTTTGCTGGCTGGTGGTGGGATGAAAACCGGGCAGGTGATCGGAGCTACGGATCGCGTGGCCGGCTCGCCCGTTTCACGCCCCGTGCATTACAAAGATATTTTTGCCACGCTCTATCGCAACCTTGGGATCGACGCACGAATGGTGACAATCGATGATCCGCAGGGCCGGCCTCAATATCTATTGGACGAAGGCGAGCCATTGCGAGAACTGAGTTGACGGATTGAGTTGACGGATTGCGAGGTCAGATCGGCCTGTCTATCATGTTGGCATGCGGCAGTCAGAAAATCAATTCGAAGACAAAGTTGTCATCCTCGGAGTCGGCCTAATCGGTGGATCCATCGCGGCTGCCATACGCCAACGATATCCTGATTGCCAAGTGGTCGGAATCGGTCGATCGGAAGCACGATTGCAGGCTGCCATGGCTGCCGGGTTGCTGACGGACTGGGCCACAGAGTTCACCGCCGAATTGCTGGGGCAGCGGGCGATCGTCGTTGTCTGTCTGCCAGTTCACTTGATTGCCGAGCAGGTTTGCACGCTGGCCGAGCTGTGCGGTGATCGCGTGCTGATTACCGACGCTGGCAGTGTCAAAGCTGAAATTTGTTCCGGAATTGGACAATCGGAGAAAGCTTCACGGCGATTTGTTGGTTCGCACCCCATTGCTGGTGGTGAGCAAGGCGGGTTCGAATATGCCGACGCGGATCTGTTTGAGGGCAAGGTGTGCGTTGTGTGTGATCCGCCAGAAAAACACGAAATTCTGGCTGCAAATGTGAAACGTGTCAGTCAGTTCTGGAGGCTGTTGGGCTGCGAAATCACGCGGATGTCTGCGGAAGAACACGATCGTGTTTTGGCGCTGACCAGCCATCTGCCGCATGTCATTGCTGCTGCAACGACGGCTGCGGTGGGCGAGGAAAATCTTAGGCTAACGGGGTCAGGGTTTCGAGATACCACTCGCATTGCTGCCGGCAGCTCGTCTTTATGGAAGGCGATCCTAGCGGGGAATCGCAGAAACGTGATCGCGGCGATTCATCGGGCAGAAGAGGCGCTGCAGGAATATCGGACCGCACTGGACCAGCAAGACGATGATCTGGTTGAGTCGTTGTTAGAGCGGGCCGCGAAGTGCCGATCACGTCTGGACTGAACGGTTACTCGGCGTCTCGCACTCGGTACCGGCCATAGCCAAAACGGCTTAATGAATCCAACAGTGTTTTCACACGTTGCTCAACACAATGGCCGGCGCTGATTCCAGCAGCCAGCGTGCCTGCTGTGATCACTGCCACTCGGCAAACGGAAATGGGCAGCTTAAATTCTTTCAGGTCTGCGAACAGCTCCTCAGGGCCACAGATTTCCCCAAATTTCACACCTTGGTACGTCAGTTCCATACCTCGCAGATCAGCACTCCATTGGTAGTCGAATGGCCCAAAACAGCGGCCCCGGGTCGCAACCCAGAACGCTGTTTCATCGAGGACAATCTCATCACCAAGGTTGTTCATTGAGTCTGCAAGGTGGATTTGAGTGTGTTTGCGAAAGAGTGGCATTCCACAATCGTAGCCTGTCTGGCAGTGGATGGAAACACGAATCAATGCCACTCGAGTTTCAGGGGAAATTCGCATGGAATTGATTCATGGAGATTTCCTGTCGAGTCACGACAGCAAGGGCTTGACAAGTGATTGACACTGCGATTATCACTCGCAGGTGTTAGACCTTAGACTCGTTGTTTTGCTCAGGATAGAGACTCGAAAGAGGGCTGGAAGATGCTGCTAGGAATACTCATTGAACCGATGATGGAAGAAGTAGACAGGCGACTGCAAGGCAACCAGTGGGTTGGTGGTGGTCCGTTGGTGCCCGAGCTCGTGATCGATGATGATGACGACGATATCTACGACGACGATGATGATGATCTCGTTGACGATGACGATGATGTCGAAGACGAAGACGAAGACGACGATCTGGAGGACGATGACTTCGACGATGACTTCGATGACGATGATGATGATGACGATGATGATGATGATGACTTTGACGACGAAGAAGAAGAAGATGATGACGACGACTTTGATGACGACGACTTCTAATCTGCCTTGACGTCGTTCGAGCGTCGAAGGTCTTCATGCAGGCGTCCTCTTTTTAGGGACGCCTTTTTTATTCTCGGTAAATAGATTGGCTCTACACATGCTGCAAGTCCGCAAACAAGCTCAGGAAGCCGTCAAAATGATTCGGCAGCACTGGAACGGCACTCCGACTGCCGGTTTAATTCTTGGTACGGGGCTTGGTGGGCTAGCAGAGCAGATTGTGGTGGATTGCCGGATTTCATACGAACAGATTCCGCACTTTCCGGTGTCGACGGCACCTTCACACGCGGGCCAGCTTGTTTGCGGAACACTGCACGGCGTCCCGGTCGTGGTGATGGAAGGGCGTTTCCACTATTACGAAGGCTACTCGCTGCAGCAGGTGACGTTTCCCATTCGCGTCATGAAAGCTCTGGGAGCTGAGACGCTGATCGTTACCAGTGCCGTGGGTGGGATGAACCCGCGGTATCAACTGGCCGACATTATCATTCTGGAAGACCACATCAATCTGCTGCCCGACAATCCGTTGCGCGGTGTGAATGACGATGAATTGGGAGAGCGGTTTCCAGACATGAGCGAACCGTACAGTCGTGAACTCGTCGAGCTGGCTCGCCAGACCGCTCTGGATCTGTCCATCTCAGCTCACAAAGGTGTGCTGGTGGTTGTCGCGGGGCCGAACCTCGAAACGCGTGCTGAGTACCGTATGCTGCGTCAGATGGGGGCCGATGTCGTCGGCATGTCGACGGTGCCGGAAATCATTGTTGCCAAACATGCAGGGATGAAGACGGTGGCGTTTTCGATCGTGACTGATATGTGCCTGCCGGACGCATTGGAGCCCGCGGATATCAACAAAATCCTTGCGGTGGCCGCCGATGGCGGTGCGAAGCTGGAGAAGCTAATCGGCGAGTTCATTCGCCGCTGGTAATCACGGCACGTTGGTGGCTATAAACGAAAAAAGCCCGAACCATGCGGTTCGGGCTTTGACTCATTCTGATCCGTCGATTCTGCGGACTATCGACCTGGGCTGGCTGACCGATCATCGCCGATTGCAAATCCAATCGCACCAGCTGCTGCGGCACCAAGCAGTGCGCCAAGACCACCGCCGCCACCAATTCCTCCGCCACCGCCCCCAGTAAGTCCTCCGCCCGGTCCACCCATTGGTCCGCCAGTAGGACCGCCGAATGGTACGCCTTCAGGTGCCATTTCGCCTCCGGAGCCACCGTCGGCGATTTGCTGTTCAGGAATAAACTGTGACGCTGTTCGACCATTGAAATCGCCCGGCTGTGATGGCGAACCGGAGAAGCTGAGGCTTCGAACGATGGACGTCAATTTGAATTCGTCGCCTTTTTCAACCTGCGCCAGTGAACCAACGACTTCGATTCCCATCGCCAAAATACCGTCTTGGCCTGTCGTGACGATGCTGTACTGGCCTGCAGTCAGTCCTGCCATCAGAAAGCGACCGTCTCGCTGAATTTCCGTCGCTCCGACGTGCTGTCCGTTGCGGACGAAGTGCAGCGTCAGGTCGACGACATCACGGTGACTTCCGCTGCGTGGGTCCAATAGATTCAGTTGACCAATCAGAGAACCATCTGCCTGAAGCTCGACAGCGTGATGACTGATTGAAGTTGATTTTTCGCCTGCCTCTGCTCCGTGTGGAAACGCATTGTCAGCTGCCGCGATCTCACCATTGAATCGATTATCACCGGTGGGCAGTCCACCCATGATCAATTGCTTCACCGTTGCCACATCGCCAGCCGCAACAGCAGCAGTGTACATTCCGATTTCCACAGACTCTGCTTCCAGCTTAACCGGAGTTGCGTCTGCGAAAACATTGCCATCGTCCACTAGTCGCACTGATAACAGTAGCAGGCTGCTAGCACTTGTGCCGATCACCGTGACGACGCCGGGTTCAACGCCACTGACGTTGAACGTGCCGTCGTCATTTGTGGTCGTCGTTGTCACGACAGATCCATTCCGCACAATGCTGACATTCATTCCACCTGCTGCGGCAGTGCTGCCTGTACCGAGTGTGATTAAGCGTCCGCTGAAGCCGCTGTTTGCGTCCAGTGAAACTTGATGTTGTCGATCGTGTAGGACCGAACTTGGATCGATCGCGGCCTGAGCAACAGGAGCTGGCACGGGAGGCAGTTCTTGATCCGGAATCGGGGCGAGTTCAACCGCAAGGTCAGCTCCCGGTGCGAACTCCTGAGCGGCGGATGCACTGACTGTCACGAACATCGCACCGGCCGTGAGGATCGATGCGAGAGTGGCTGCAAAGATTGAGCGTTTGGGGAATTTCATCACGATTGTCCTTTTTCCGAACATCCACACACCCGCACAAGAAGTGGTGTGTTTGTTGAGGTTCGGTCACCGAGGGGCATAGAATGGGAAGCATGAGTGACCGGTAGTCGCCTATTATGCAGCACGGCTGGGACCGAATGCAAATTGAAACCCTAGAATTTGCGGAATCATGATCAATTCACCCAGCTACCCCAAAACCCCAGCGAATCGAGGCCTATTGTGAGAATCACGACGTGGAATGTGAATGGGATCAGGGCCGCCATCCGGAAAGGTTTTGCGGAACACCTTGAAATCATTGCCCCGGACGTGTTGCTGCTGCAGGAAGTACGTGCCCTGCCAGAACAGCTTGACCCGGAGTGGCGGGATCCAGACGGTTGGCACGTGTATTGGCACCCGGCTGAGAAAAAAGGCTATTCTGGCACCGCCGTCTGGTCTCGGTCACCGTTCGAAGTGATCGAAACGGGGCTCGAAGCATCCGATGCAGACGAAGAAGGCCGAATGGTGACGATTCTGGTTGGCGAGCTGCAAGTTTCCAGCGTCTATTTGCCGTCCGGATCGTCCGGAGAAGCACGACAGGCGGTCAAGGATCAATGGCTGGAGAAGTTTCGCCAGTGGGCTGATCGCCAGCGCGTATCTGGTCCTGTGATCTTTGGGGGCGACCTGAACGTGGCTCACACCGCTCAAGATATTTTCCATTCGAAGTCGAACGCCAAAACATCCGGCTTTCTGCCTCACGAACGCGAGTGGTTCGGCGAGCTGCTGGATTCCGGCTGGCATGATTTAAGCCGAGAACACTTCGGCGATGTTCAAGGACCATATTCGTGGTGGTCGAATCGCGGGAAAGCGCGTGAGTTGGATCGTGGTTGGAGAATTGACTATCTGCTGGCCAATGCGGCGGTCCGAGAACGGCTGCAGTCTGTTGAGATTCATCGCGAAGCGGGGATCACCGTCAGTGATCATGCACCCGTGACCGTAGAACTTTCCTAATGAAACTGTTGTTGTTCCTCACGGACTCGCAGGGCGCGGCCGGGGGCCTTCAGGATTTCGCGGAGCGGCGAGTGTCTGAGCCACTCAAAGGTTTTTCGATAGCTGTCCTTGGCAAATTTTTTCAACAGATGCAAATCGACGGAACCTTCGGCGGTGTCCACATAGTCAGTGGCAACTCGAGACTTATAGTGATTCACGTGCCCCATGTTGATTTGATTGATGCCCTGACTTTCCGCACAGCGAGCTAGTTCGAGGATGTGATTCATGCCCGGTGAATACTTGCTGAATTCCGGATCGTAGACTGGAAACCACATGTGCAGAATGTCATTCGAACGAATGCCGAAATGTAGTGAGACGACACGTTCGCCGGCTGAAACGACGGATAGGACACCTTGGAAATCTGTCGATAAATGTGACCAGATACGATCGATCAGGCCTGAAGTCCATGGAAACGAAAACACATCCGCGATCCCGGAACGGACATACTGTTTCGACTTCCAATGTTTCAGCAACGCCATTGCAGCAGTGCTGGTTGACGCCCATTCGGTCTTGAGTGGACCTAATTTTTGTGCGAGTTTCCGAGCGCGATCGGTTGTCTGTTTAATCATCCGGGGCGAAACAACGCGCTTGGCATATTCTTCAAACCCACCAGCCACATTCAGAACCGCAGACGGTGTGACTCGGCGATTCCAGCGTCGCTCGCGACACTGCGACCCAATCAGGTAGTGAAAGTTCCAGTCCGTTAAGTGACTCGCTTTCAGCAGCTTCTGCCATGTCCATTCGGTGTTGGGTTCGATCAGAACGCCATGAGCGTCATTCAGCATGCCACCAACCGGACGGCCACTTTGTCCTTTTTGACCGCTGCGTTGGAACGGGAAGAATCCGACCACTTGGCCCTGTTCTGATAGTACGGCCACTTCCACGTCATCACGCACCTCACCGACATCCACGGTGAATTGCGGGTGGAAATATGGACTTTGGAATTCTGTGCTGGACCGTCGCAACTCATGCCAGCGGTCGATTTCCGCTGGTGTGAGTAATGCCGGTTTTTTGAGTTGAACATCCATTCGAAATCACTTTACCGTGACGATTTGGACAGCTGAGCGTCGGATTCGCCAGATTCTCCATTCGTCGATTTCGAAAACGGTAGCTTATAAACAGTTCAGAGGCCGAAGATTTCTACAGAATCGGCTACGACGTCTTCTTCGCCCGCGCCGCCACATATCGCAGATAGTCCCCGTACTCATTGGCGTAACCGGCAGCCAAGCTGTTTAGCTGCGACACATCAATGAAGCCGCGCGTGAAGGCAATTTCTTCGGGGCATGAGATTTTCAGTCCCATTCGTTTTTCAATCGCGGCGACAAAGTTGCCAGCGTCCAGCAGGGAATCGTGGGTGCCAGTATCCAGCCACGCGAATCCGCGAGACAGTGTTTCCACCTGCAGTTTTTCGCGTTTCATGTATTCGCGATTCACGTCTGTGATTTCCAGTTCGCCACGCGGTGAGGGCTTTAGGTTCCGTGAGATTTCAACAACCTCGGAATCGTAGAAATAGAGTCCGGGCACAGCAAAACGCGATTTCGGAGCGCTCGGCTTTTCTTCCAGTGACACGGCATTTCCAGCGTCGTCGAATTCGACGACTCCGTAACGTTCGGGGTCACGCACTTCGTAGCCGAAAATGGTTGCTCCGTCTTTTCGCGCGGCAGCACTATCCAGAATTCCCTGAAACCCGCGGCCGTAAAAAATGTTGTCGCCCAGCACAAGAGCCACGTGATCGTCTCCCACGAAGTCCGCTCCAAGGATAAACGCCTGAGCGAGCCCCTCTGGTTTGGCTTGTTCGAGGTAAGACAGTTTCATTCCCCATTGCGCGCCGTCGCCCAGCAGTTGCTGGAATCCCGGCAGGTCACGCGGTGAAGAAATCACTAGCACCTCTTTGATGCCCGCCAACATCAGTGTCGACAGTGGATAGTAAATCATCGGCTTGTCATAAACCGGTGCCATTTGTTTGCTGATCCCCTGTGTTAAAGGAAACAGTCGTGAGCCGGTGCCGCCAGCGAGCACGATGCCTTTGTTGAAGTGGTGCATAAAAGTCGTCTATTGATGAGTGGTGTGAAAGCGACCGCTGAATCTGATTCCGATTTAGGTCAAGTGAATTAAGAATCCGGGAGCCTAGCCAAGCCCGAGGCGTTCGCGCTGATAATCGCCGCTCTTGACTCGCTGAACCCATGTCGGATTGTCGAGGTACCATTGGACGGTGGCTTCGATTCCGATGGAAAATTCCTGTCGCGGAACCCAGCCGAGTTCATCGTGAATTTTCGACGCATCGATCGCGTACCGCCGATCGTGCCCCGGTCGGTCTTTGACGTAGGTGATGAGCGATTCTGACGGGGCGTGCGGAAGTCCCGGTTGCAGTCGATCGATCGTGGCACAAATTGTACGGACGATGTCGATGTTCGCTTGTTCGTTGTTTCCTCCGATGTTGTAGCATTCTCCAATTCTGCCTCGCTTCAGCACCGTTTCAATCGCATCGCAGTGGTCTTCGACATACAGCCAGTCGCGAACATTCAGGCCATCTCCATAAATCGGCAGAGCTTTCCCTTCTAAGGCGTTCAGGATGATCAACGGAATCAGCTTTTCGGGAAACTGATAAGGCCCATAATTGTTGCTGCAATTCGTGATCAAAGTCGGCAGCCCATACGTGTGATGGTAGGCTCGCACAAAATGGTCTGACGCCGCTTTCGAAGCTGAGTAGGGGCTGTTCGGAGCGTACGAAGTGGTTTCCGTGAACAGTCCAGTTGCGCCAAGTGAACCGTAGACTTCGTCTGTGGACACGTGTAGAAAACGAAACTGTTGCCGTTGTTCGCCACTGAGCGTTCCGTAGTAGCTACGGACTTCTTCCAACATTCGGCAGGTGCCCAGCACATTTGTTTCCACAAATTCCAGTGGTCCGTCGATGGAGCGATCGACATGCGATTCAGCCGCGAAGTTGACGATCGCAACCGGTTGGTGAGCTTGCAGCAGGCCTCGAACAAGTTCTGAATTGCCGATGTCACCTTTCACGAGTGTGTGGTTCGAGGAATTGGGCAAAGAATCAGGGTTGCCCGCGTATGTTAGCTTGTCGAGGTTGATGATCTGAGTGTCACTGTTTTCGATCGCTCGTCGGACGAAGCAGCTACCGATAAAGCCAGCACCGCCGGTGACTAAAATGACGCTCATGGTTTGTTCCAGAATGATACTCAGTGGAAAATGTGTGACTGCAGTCGACTGCTGAAACGTTTCGTTAAGTCGCAGAAATCCACGATTTTAATGCCAACTCTAACGCCTCTTCAACAGGGGCCATCGGCAACTCCGCAGCAACGGCTTTGGTGGTGTCGAGGACACAGTTGGATCGAGGGGTTTTGGCAGCAATTTGCATGAATTCTTCTTCCGTTTCGAAGAAGGAAAATTGCTTGTTGCTGAGTCCGTGTTTCGAAATCATTTGCACCACGTCGCGCGTTGTGACGAAACCCGGATTGGTCAGGTTGTAAGTGCCGAATGCAATCCGCTTGGTCCAGCAAGCAAGGCACGCTTCTACGAACTGATCCAGATGTGACAGGCTGTTGGTGGCGTTGAGCAGTCGATCGTAGCGCATCATCTTGGTGATGTAATTGCGAGGCGAGTCCACTTCGTTAAACGGGATGCGAAGTCTCCAGATATAGCAATGGTCCGCATCGACCAGAACTTCTTCTCCGATCGCCTTGCAGCCAGAATAGAAGCTGCAGTTGTTCTGACGGAACGAAAAATTGGGTGCATCCTCCTCCGTAAATCCACTGCCGTCTGAATTGGCACCCGTGTAGATACATCCCGACGAAACGTGTCCCCACGGTATCGTCAAGTGCTCGCAAACGTCTCGAATGATGCCCGGCAGAACAGCATTACCTGCCAAGCACGCTGTTTTTTGAACTTCGCAGGCGTCGACGTTCGGCTTGCCCGTGAACCCAGCTGTATTGATCACAAAATCTGGCCGAACGGCTTTCAGGAACTCCAGCAGCACATCGCGATCGGAATAGTCCACGGTAGAACGCGAAACAACCTGAAACGGCAGGCTCCGCTGTTCCAGATGTTTCTGGAAGGCCGATCCGACATACCCATTTCCCCCAAGTACAACAAACATCCGATATCCGTTTCCTGCTGAAATCCTGCCTGCCCACGCGAATCCGGGCCGTGTTATTCAGGGTGGTGATTTTCAAAACGTGCCAATCGGCGTAAACATAAGCATCCCTGTGGGAGAATGCCAACTTCAGTTCTGTCATTGATCGTTTCGGGCATAAGTGGCTTGCTGAATTCTGGTTCAGTATTCAAACTACTCACGGTTTTACTAAAGAAATGAGCACCAGACGGACTGGTTGCGAAACTCACCGAAACGGACTTTCCCATGCCCATCCTCGACGAGGAGCCAGATCTCTACCCAGTTGAACTGCTGGAATCCCCCGAAATCGTGGTTCCCGACGGTCAATGGTACGCAATTTATACTCTGTCCCGCCGTGAGAAAGAGTTAATGCGCCGGCTGCGAGTCCAAAAAATCGCTCACTACGGCCCCATGGTTCCACGTCGGACGAGATCTCCGAAAGGACGAGTTCGAACCAGCTTTGTGCCTTTGTTTTCGGGCTACGTCTTTGTCTATGGGACTGAGGAAGACCGCTACAACACGGTCGCGACGGGCTGTATTTCGAAGTGCCTAACCGTCACTGAGCCTGAGATTCTGGTCAGTGACTTGGCCAAAATTCGGCTTCTGGCCCTGCATGGAGAGGATATTCAGGCCGAAACTCGCCCGAGTGTCGGCCAAAAAGCGAGAATTGTCCGCGGGCCGCTCAAAGAACGCGAACTTGTCGGCATCATTTCTCAGGTCAATAGCCAGCACCGTCTGACCATCGTGGTCAACTTCCTGCAGCAAGGGGCATCGATTACCGTGGATGAGGCGGACATCGAACTCATTTAAGTCAGGTGCTGCCGTCCAGCGTTCTGGCCAATTTGTTCACATTAGCTAGAGTGCCGCTCAACAGATTTGCGTTTTCCTGTTTTAGTGATGTTGGAGAGAACAATGGCAAAGAAAGCCGACTGGCGATACCACCGCAAGGGCTGAACGTCCTGCACGCGTGCGCAAGAGTTTCTTGCGTCTCATGATGTGGCGACGACTGAAGAAGTGGACGCCAAGAAACAAAAATTCGGTGCCGAAGAAGCTCTACCGCTGCTGACGGGCATGACAAAAATGCTGGTCGCCAAGGGAAAGTCGGTGAAAGAAATCGATCTGAAGAAACAGCGACCCACCGATGAAGAGCTCACGAAGTTGATGCTGGGCCCGACCGGAAACCTCCGCGCACCCACGATTCGGGTTGGCAAGACCGTCCTGATCGGCTTCCACGAAGAAACCTATGCCGCTGTCTTCGCGTAGAATCAGTCACCAATCAACTCCCCAATTGGACTGGGCCCTGAATTTTTCACTTTTTTCGTGAGCATATTCCCCGGTGCCAGAAGACGGAAGACGGTCGCGACACTGGAATGGAATGCACACCTGCGACCGTCATGGATCGCTCGCCACAGCGGTCGTACCGGCTGTCGTCAGCCACTTCAAATAAAACGATGCCACGTGTTGAATCGTATCCACCCGGAACCACTGACGCGTTAACTTAAATCGAATCCCTCCGATCGCTCGTTTCGGATTGGGGGCTGCGTAGACCGAATCTGGCGTATTACATAGCCTCAGCAACGCAACGGCGACGGCTCGACACGCATCGCCGTAACGCGACACTCGTTCCGTCTCTCCCGTCATTACGGCCAGCTGATAAGCAGCTAACAATCCTTCGGCCCGAGCACCGTCCGGATATGGATGGTCGCCGTACTCATAGTAAAACGAACCAACGTAGTCCGGATACAAACCGTTGGCCGGCGTGTACATGCGGCTCACCATTTTGTCGGCGTCGTCGAATACAAACTGCTGGTATTCGTTCAGCTGAAATTCATCAATGTTCCAAAGATCGGTGATGCCCATCATCAGCCATGAATCAGCTGGCAGCGATTGGTAGTGCTGACGATGTGCTTCCGGTCGCCGACGCAGCAGGAACTGTAATGTCACATGAAGGGTCTGCAAAATTCTGGAGCGTTCCGCCGCTGAGCGACAAACGTGCTGCACATAATGCGACAGGACGAGGATTGCTTCACCCGGATAGTAGAATGAAAAATACTTCTGATTGTCTGGCCATTCCACCCGCTTGTCGAGGTACACGTGATAATACCGAAACTCGCCGTATGGATTCACTTCGTGCATCAGGTGCCGGGCCGCTTGGCTCGCGGCTTGTGCATATCGATCATCGCGATACAGTCGCTGAAAAAGTGCTAACGAAAATAGCCCGATCCCACTTCCGCCCAATTTTGCTGTCTGATTGTACAATGCGTATGCTGCGTCATCCCCGGATTCTGTCTGGTACGGCACCAACTGAGCGGTGAAAAAGTCTAATGAATTGGTGATCGATTCTTGCAGCCGCTCTGAAGTCAGTCGGTTGAGCGTCGGCATCGGGGTCGCTGCCGGAACAGTTCTGCGGAACTCCTCTTCTAGTAGCAGCGTGATGCCACCGCCACTGTGTCGAAGCAGGTTGTAATAGGGATTGGTCGCCGGATCTCGCCCGGGATGTTCATGATCCCGAAGCGAATCTTTGGCCGCATCATAGTAGTAAGTGAAGCGTCCGTCAGCCTGCTGATTGTTGACAATCCACCGCGTCCCAGCTTGTGCTGCTTCGGCAAGGGTGATGGGCGAACATTCCCGTTGCGGCATTCCCCGGTACAACGGCAGCCATGCCGCGTCACCGTTCTGCTCCCCGTCCGCATTCAGGCCGCTGACAAGACTCACCGATCGAAATCGATAGAATGTCAGTTGCTCCAGTTCTTCGCCGGGAAACAATCGTTGAATGTGTCGCTGCAGTTGCTTCATCCCGAGGATGGATCGCACAAATGCATCACCGGGCAGAAAATACCGACGCTTCCCGTCTTTGACGATTCGAAGTCCATCGACACCCAATTCAAAGCGAGTCGACTGTGTCAGCTGCGGCATTGCGGAAATCACCTGTGTGTGTCCAAGCATTCCGATTTGCTCGCGATCCATTTCGAAACGAATGGCTGGCGCGGCATCAGGCAACGCAGAGTCTGAAAACGTGTTCAGATCAGTGGCCAGCGGTTCATCCACAATAAAATCAACCTGCATGCGACAACGCTGCCAGTCGTTTAGTTCAAACTCACCAAACCGATCATGCTTCGGGATCTGCTTCAAGACACTGCGAACATTATCCAAGGCCGTTTTCTGCCCCACGCGCACCACCATCAACCGTTCTCGCCCCGGCTGATAGAGTGTCACTGCGAAACCCCAGCATGATGGCGGCAACCCAGTGTCGCGAAACTTGTTGGCTTCCGCCTTGCCAACAAAACTGTTGGACGCCGTGTCGGTGGTGATTGACCGACGGAGCGCGGTCAGAAAACGATCTTGCTGCGGAGTGTTCAAGCTTGCTGACATCAGTTCACGTCCGTTTCGACAGCAGCCGTGTCAGTCCCGACACTTGAGGTAGATAACGCAGATCCCCGGTCAACTGCTGATATTGTTGCAGCGTTGCAGCGACGCGACGCATCAGGTCGCGGTCTTCACTGCGGTCTTATTCTTGGTGGTTGTCGTCCGATTCCAACGTCCGCAGCAGAAATTCGATGGCTCGAGCCACGCATGGCAAGTTGGAGCAGTCAGTGGTGCGAAGTGCATGTTCCAAGATCGTGCAGATTGCCACCCACTGCTGGGTTACGCTCTGGACGCGATCAAGTTGATCCTTTGAGCCGGCAGCGCCCACAAACTCGCCGGTCGCTTTCTGCGATCTCAACAGCCTGTGGACCTCGGCGTCAGTGTTGATCGCAGCTTCAGCGCGGTCTGCAACAGACGGATCATGCAACAACGATTGAGTCAACAAACCAGCATTGGTGGGGGTGACCCAGCCCAGCGGAGTGTGCTGGTACGATGCTGATGAAAAGGAAAAGTGCCGAGCGTTCGCAGGGAAGTCGGGGCCGAGAACACGGGCACAATATTGATACACCGCTTGTTCCGTCCACAGGCCATGTTGCTGTCGCTGCCAGCCAAAGAGATACACTCGGCGATCAGGAATCACAATCCGAAGACCTTGATCCTGCTGTTCTTGGTCATCGGTGCGGTCATCAGCTTTCACCGATGCGGTGGAGAATTTGATCGGAGCTTTGGGAATGAAATCCAAAATCAGCTGGCAGACTCGCGAATCCAGCAGGTGAAACTGCTTCAATCGTCGGTGCTGTAGCACGCAATTGACTGCCAAACGAATAGTCTCCGTAGGAACACTGTTTCCCATCCGAACGACAGTCAGGGGCTGCTGATTGGCCTGAACCAAGGACACAGCAAAACCCCATAGCGTTTGGGAAACTGTGGTGTCCGCAAATGCATGCAGAAAACTGGGGACGTCGGCTGCAATTTCTTGACCAGACACGATTCGGTCTCGGAGCTGTTGGCAGAACCAAACATCCGCTGAGTTCGTACAAATTTTGATCGGGTTGGTCGACATTGTGTTCCGGAAGACTGATCTCAAAACGACGGTGACGCACAGCAGCAAGAATTTCAAACATCACGTTGTCCCGCAACGGCCACGTCGTATTAGGAAACCGGTTCCACAAAAGAGGCCGGGAATCCGCCATACATCGCCTGTTCAGACACAGTCAGCTGCCGAAAGTCAACACCCGAAAACTGCTCATACTCCTGCATGGTTCGATGTGATCCCAAGCCGTACAAATCCAATTCCGTCAGGCAATCTTCCGGTACTTCGGTCTCCGTTCCGACCAGAAAACGAAGTCGTTGTTGCGACCTTAACAGCGTCTGGGGAGCTGGCTTGTTCTCCCAAAACAGCGGACGATGCTCACGCTTCCATAGGTGCCAGATAATGTGCTGATACGGTGCGAAAAAATCGAATCCATGAGTCCAAAATCGCACCATGCGGTCCACTTCTTCACCGAAAAACAGCTGCTTCAGGTGAGGATCAGAACGCACGCATTCCAAAGCGTTGGCGGTGGAGAACACAAAACACCCCGAACAAAATGCTCCCCGAATCGGTGAGCGATATGTCCCCATCAGTGTGGCCGCACGCATCCGCAGAATTCGGTCTTCGTGAAATCGCCTAGCTCGCAGTAATCGAGGCCGCTGGTCTCGATGTGGTCGGCCCGGAAGCTCATAGCCAGGCGGATAGGTGGTCAAAATCGGATTGTCCGACGGACACTCCTGCAGCATCGCCAGAAACCGCTCATCTCACCGGTCGCAAAATCGCATGTGAGAATCGCATTGCAACCAATACTGTTCGCCGTCATAGAATTCTTCGCTCACCCATCTGGCCCAAGACATGCCATCGGTTTCGGATGGATGAACGAGTGTTTCCCGAATCTGATGACGCCTTATGTTGGGCGTCATGCAGTCAGTGTCCCGTTCGGCGTCGCACTGCAGACACACGCCAACTGAAATGCGATCGGGATATGCGGCTTTGGAAAACAGCTCGCGGATCGTGACCGGACACTCGGAATCCCGATAGCTGGCAATGGACACAAAGATTCGAGGAGCATCGCTCATAAATGTGTGTTGTTCCGGTAAGCAATGACGAATCAATTAGTGTCCGTCCTACAACAATGCTTAAAATTCCCCAATCACTTGACCATCGGATCGATCCGACAGCAGCTGATAGATGCCCCAAGTTGTGGCGTCGCTGATATCATCAATGCGAGAATCCACGTTTTCACTGACGAAGTGGACACTGCCATCACAGAATAAAAACTGAGCACCACCGACATGCCGGCTGCTGAATGGCAGCCACGGTTCCACGCTGGGGACCGTCAGCCCGATGTCGAGCCCTGTTTGCAGTTCATTGCGTGTTGGTGAGTGCATCGTGATCGAACAGTCATTGGGTAACGGTCCGCCGCAACTGGTGGAATCCGTCGCTCCAGACCAGACGGACGCTCCTCCGATGCCAAAACCAGATACGTCTCCGTACGCGCGCTCGCCGACCAGAAACGTGTTGCTGGTGCCGTCCGTAATGTCTCGTATGCGAACCGAACTGTGGGTGTGCAAAATTCCGGCGGACGGTGACCCGGAGGCGGATTCGACGCCCATCGATCCCACGTAATTCGAAAGCGAAACCTGAACATTGGCACCAGCGGGATCCATGGGGTGATGATCATTCAGATTCGGCCCCGTCGACGACGGACAGCGGTACGCAGCCAGAGGCTGCTGCACCAGACTCAGAACAACCGGATCGCTCAAGGCTTCCAGAAATGATCTCGGATTGTTAGGGGCCAGCTGTTGAAACAGGGGCGCTTGTTCCAGTTGCGGCAGAATCATCACGCCCCACGCCCACACCGAATCATCGGCCGGGTGTCGCGATGACCGCACAGCACTGGGCGGAAACACACGATGGATATCGTGGTAGTTGTGCATCGCGAGACCGATTTGCTTGAGGTTGTTTTTGCACTGCGTTCGGCGAGCCGCTTCGCGAGCCTGCTGCACGGCTGGCAACAGCAGAGCGATCAAAATCGCGATGATCGCGATCACCACCAACAGTTCGATCAGCGTAAAGGCTTTGCGACGGGCTTGAAACATGGTTCCACTTTCTGCTTGTTGTGAATCGAGAAGATGCGAGCGATCCGAGAATGTTGGTGTCGGTTTGTGTGACCAGCTGGCCGACATGGAAGAGTGGAATGTGTCCTTATTGAGCTTCCGCCTCTTCATCTTTGTACAGCAGTTGTACAAAGTCCCGAAAGTTCGGTGCAACGTACT
>JBDNHJ010000048.1:0-21518 GCA_041688835.1 Fuerstiella sp. | reverse complement strand
TTCAATGGAAGTACACTGGCCGACCAGGCTGCTCCGACACCATCAAACGGCCAAACACATGGAAGGAAAACTGGGCTGCTTCGCGGAAAACCAAGAAGACTTCCGCTCTGGTGGGCTAACAACTACGACTTGCGGCACTAGTCGCCAGAAATTTCCGCCTGTTCCTCGTCCGCCTGTTCCTGAATGTCGGCCAGCTTTAAGCCCGCTCGAGAAAAGAACAGCATCCCGATCAAAGTCACCGGTACCCACTGCAGCATGTGGTAATAGATGGACGCCGCAAACACCACTTCGTGATCCTCGGTAAACAGTTTCAGGACCAACAGAAAACACCCCTGAATGACGCCGAAATAACCCGGCGACGCCGGAACCGTCACGCCGATCGCCGTCACACCCAGCACAATCGCGGAAACAGCAAACGGCACTTCAATCCCAAACGCCCACAACGCCAGATGAATGCTGAGTCCATTCAGAATCCACTGCACAAACGAAGTCGCCAGAATCCCCGACAACAATCGCGGGCTGCGCAGCGACGCCAAGCCGCTGGCCGCTGTTTCCAGAATTCCCATCACCTTCACCCGCAAACCTTGAGGCACCAGCGGCATCAGGTTTAACACCCGGTCGGCCATCGCCAGCACGGGCTTTGTCCAGATCAAATAAATGGCAGCACCGATCAATGCGACGCACACACCGGCGGCCAGCACCCACGCTGGTTGAACATACTTCGGATCTAACTGACCCAGATCCGCCAGAAACAGACCGAGCGCCAGGAAAGTCAGAATCGCAATCACATCGAAAATTCGTTCCAGCACAATGCTTGTCAGGACAGCAGACTGCGGCAGTCGTGTCTGGCGCGAAAACACAAACACTCGCACGAATTCCCCCAAGTGAGCGGGCAACACATTATTGAAAGCGAATCCAATAATCGTCGCCGGAAACAAATCCCGCACCGCTCGGAATGTGCCCAACGGTTCCAGCAAAAATTTCCAACGCACAACCTTCAGCCAATAAAAGCCCGCCAAACAAGCCCACATGATCGGCAATGATCGATAGTCCGCTTTCTGAAACGCGGCGGAAATCTTCGCGAAAACTTCGGCAGCGGATTTCTTAGTCCCGTCGTCGTCCAGCATTTGCTGAAATGCCCACCACAAGCATCCCAGTGTGACGATCAGCCCCAGTGAAAAGTTGAACCACTTCGTTTTGTAAAATGGTTTGTGACGAGTTTTTTCCCTGATGCTCACTGATACCCTGCTGCTGCTGGCGACTACAAATTCGTTGCTAAAGTGATTTCACTCGACGAATGCTATCGACATCAGACATCACAAACCATGGCGGAATGTCGTAACGCTTGGACCGGGTCATCCCATGTCGGAATGAATTCCTGAGCCACAAACAGTTCGTATCCTGTCTTCAGAATGGCCCGCATAATGGGCGGATAATTGATTTCCTGATGCTCATCAATTTCGCAGCGCCCTGGATTTCCAGCCGTGTGGTAGTGACCAATGTACGGATGGAACTCCTGAATCCGGCGAATGACATCGCCATTCATAATCTGCACATGATAAACGTCGAACAACAACTTAAATCGGGGCGAATCCATCCGCTTGACCAAATCGATGCAGCGTTCCACGTCGTCGCCGAAGTATCCGGGATGGCCTTTCATCGGATGAGTATCGTCGCGGGAATTCAGGTGCTCTAGCACCAGCGTGATCTGTTTGTCTTCCGCATAGTCAATGACCTGTTTCCAACAATCCAAACAGTTTTGCTCAGCCGTAGCATCAGCCATACCCTTAACGCTCATGCCAGTAAACGTAATCACACTGGGCGCACCAAACTCCACGGCGGTGTCGATCGAAGATTTCAGCTTGGCCACACACATCTCGTGATGCGCTGTGTCGACAGGCCCTTTGGCAAATCCATGACTACTCACCAACGAAATTTTCAGCCCCGCCTGCTTCGCCGCCGGATAAAACTCCGTACCAATGCCCTCGATGGCTTCGAGTCCGATGTCGGCACAATGCCGGATCAGTTCAGGCACCGGCATGGGGTTAAAGCACCACCCCATCACGGACTGACGGATTCGCTTGTTCGTGATCTTAAAGTCTGCCGGCACGGGTGGCTGATCCGCCGGTCCTGCTGCCGTCCGAGCCGTGCCGCGCGTTGCCAAAGCTGCAGCCGCTGCACCAGCCAACAACTGTCGGCGTGAGGGTGTTCTAAAGTTTGTCATCTCGTTTGGTCTTTCTGTCTGCTGCCTTGGATGCCCGCTGATTGATACGCCCGAATTATCGGCGATGGGCGGTTGGTCCGCAATTGAACCGGCGTGATTCTGTTGCGGACCGCCGTTGACGGGCGTTAGTCCCGGTTTGATGGGACCGGCTGTTCGTCGTCCCGCCTTGCGGCGGAATTTGCACGGAGTGGTGCGCTCGTTTCCTCCTCAAGGCGGGACGACAAACTCAAATCAGCACCCCGCCGCCTCGATACGACTGAGCACTGGCTCACCGGCGGATTCTGCTGCTGAAGCCAGCTTTCCTCTTGCTTCACGACCGGAAAGTCAGGCAAACTATGCAAAACGCGAGTTTTTTAGGCCATTGTGCCGAACATTCACTATAACCAATCTGTTGCACCGACTGTGATCACCGACGCAACTTCGACTTTGACCCCAGCCAAGGCTGCCACTGATGACTCGAGCTCAGTCTCTCATCGCTGCTGTTACCTTCCTCGCCTGCACCGCTTTTCCGCAGATCGGTCAGGCGCAGGGGCTCCTGTTTCATCTGCCAGAAGATGGCACCGGCGTGGAATACGAAGGCACAATCGTGCAGGAGACAATCCGCGACGACATCAAAGCTGGCAAAGAAACCATCACCAAAGCTCGCATGATTTCCATCAAGTCTGTCGGCCGTGAAGATCGGGAGTTCGACGGATCGGTGCAACCGTGTCGCTGGATTGAAATCAAAGTTGTCACCGGAGACGCTGGAGAAGCCGGCATCAACCCCGGACCAGTCGGATCTCGGATCTACAAAGTTTTGATCCCAGAAAGCAAGATCCTAGCAACAGCAGCAGACGATTCCGGAGTCCCGAACATCATGCTGCCGATCGTCGAGGGATATCGCCGCAGCGGAGAAGCTGAAGTCGTGAAGATCGAAAGCCAAGCGATCAGCACTTACCCCACGATTTGCCAACTGATGAACTACCCGGAACAAAACGTCATTTCCGCAGCCTCTGCCCCAGCCACCAAAATGACCAATGCCGCCTTTAGTGCGAAACACATCAAAGGCAGCCAAGTGATGGAAAGCCGCGATGGTCGCACAACCAACGAAGCAGACTTCTGGGTCACCACAGAAGTCCCCTTCGGTTTAGCACGGTGGGAAGTTGTGGTGAAGCGTGAGAAAAAAGAGTCCGCCGCAACCCGCGACGACTTCACGGAATTCAGCACCACCAAAAGCGTGATGTCCGTCCGACGAATTCTGAACAACGTCGAAAGCGAACTCGTCACAAACTAGTCAAGCTTATTGCCCGGCTGCAGCCGATTCTTGGGCCAGCTTTTCCTGAGCGGCAGACAGTTCGGGATTCGGTGACGATTCCCCCGGTACTTCACCACGAATCCATTTCACGGCGTTGGTAATCGATTTCAGATAGCGCTCGTCGGCCCAGCTGGATTCGTTGTGGCCGAGATTATTCACGTACACTTTGCCTTCGCCATAGGACTTCACCCACGCAACTGGCACGTGATACGGTTTGGCCGGCGTGCACTTCCCCATATTCAAGCTCATTAACACGCGAACCTTTTCCGGCTGCCAATTCTTGTACTGATAAATTTCGTCCTTGATTTCAAACTCTTTCCCAAACGACTGCATTGTCGGATGCTCAGGTTCATGCACACTGATCGTCACCTTGGTGCCCGAACCCCAAGGATGACCGTTAAACGTTCCGCCAACCATATCCCAGTAGGGTTCAAAGTTGCCGTACGTATCGGTTGCGGAATGGAACCCGATAAAGCCGTGGCCCTTTTGCTTCAGCCACGTGTTCAGAAAATAGTTGATATCATCGGCTTCCACCGGCAGAGCTCCCGTGGTGTAGAACATCACGATGTCATAGTTCTTCAGATTCTCTTCGGTCAAATCCACCGCCGCATTCTGTGAACAGTCAACGCGAAACAACTCAGACGATTGCCCCAGCTGGACCATCGCGATTTCCGCTGGTGCGAGATCTTTTTGATCGCGATTCACGGAACCATGTTTGAAACCAACACTTTGAGTGATCATCAGCACGCGCGACTTTTCGGCGGCCATGGCCACGGGGACCATCGCAACACTGATCAACGAAACACAAACAAGACTTCGTAACATAAGGTGGGACTTTCAGAAGGTGAGGCAGAATTTTCAATTCGTTCAGTCTACTCACGCAGCGACGACTCGAAAACCCTGTTGTTTAGAAACATGCCTAACCTGCACCCGAACCGCACAGTTTCGCCGCCATCAAAATGGCTTCGATCATGCCCGCCGGATCGGCGGGAGTCTTCGGATTCCAGGCGCGATCGAACGCAGTGCCATGCGTCGGGCTGGTGCGAACAATGGGTAGCCCGAGTGTAATATTCACGGCCGCATCGAAGCCCATCAGCTTGATCGGAATATGCCCTTGGTCGTGATACATCGCCACCACGCCATCGAATTCCCCCGCCACGGCTCGACGAATCAACGTGTCCACCGGCAACGGGCCGCTTGTCTGGCGGCGGCTGTCGCGATCGCGAATTTGTTGGACCGCCGGAACGATCACCCGCGCTTCTTCGTCGCCAAACAAACCGGATTCACCACCGTGAGGATTCAGCGCACACACGGCGACTGAGTTCCTGACGCAGCCGATCCGTTCCAGAAAATCGTGCATCAACTTCGCGGTATCGACAATCCCCTGCTGGGTTAGCAATTCCGGCACGCTGGCGATCGAAGTGTGCAGCGTCACGTGCGCGACACTCAAACCATGCTGGCCGGACTCCGCTGCGTCCGCCGCCGTACTCACCAGCGTTCGCAGTGGAGCAATTCGTGATTCGGGCAGATGCAGCATCATCGCAAATTCGTCGACACCACATTCCTGAGCCAAAATCTCCGTGTGTCCCGGAAAGTTGTGCCCCGCCGCATGCAACGCGGACTTATTCAGAGGAGCCGTCGCAATCGCATCCACAACGCCCGACTTCGCCAGATGAATCGCGCGGATCAGGTATCGAAACGCCGCGTCACCAGCCGCCGCACTGACTTGCCCAGCTGGTGCATCGACCACCGCGCTGCCCGCAGGATTGAAACACAAAATCTGTCCCGCGTCACTCGCTTCAACCAGCGCCTGACGCAACACGTTTCGATCTTGTGGGGCTTCGACCAGAACCGAAATCCGCGTCGTTCCACCACACAGTTCGACAGCCTTGCGCATGATTGCCGGATCACACACAACCAGCGCATGGCAGGCATTCTGAACGGCCGGATCGCGCAGAGCCTGCAGCAAAATTTCCGGACCGATCCCGGCAACATCGCCAGCGGTCAAAACAATCAGTGGGCGGTCAAACATAGCATCATGGTTTCCTAGTGAAAGATGCCCAATCATAGCACGCTTTCACCAGTCGTCACGCTGTCGCCGACGGGGCGTTCGTTATTCCCTCGCCTCACCACTACGATGACGATGAAACATTCGACTTTTCAGGATAAGTACAGCGTCCACAAGTTGCCGCCGGGATCGAGCTCCCTCAATTACATCACCGTGGAATGCGTTGCGTTTGGTTTTGATGTCATAGACGCTGTACGGAATCACTTTGCCAAGTTCTTTGTCCGGAAAGTCATGAGTATCGACCTCCAGCGGCTCGCCTTTCGGGCGATACTCCTTCCCGACATGTGCCTTTTTTCCAAGTGTTTCTTTCTTCTTCGTGTCAACGGAAACCGCCAAGCGGCCTCCTCTGTGGCACGCTCGAACGCGTCGGGCGACGTGTTCAAACTGAGCGTTGCGGTCAGGGTGATCAGTCCCTTCACGTGTCTTGCGATTGCCTTGAAGCGAGTATCCCAACGACCGGAGAATCTTAGAGATTTTTGTTCGTCCTACCCGGTACCCTTGCGAGACAAGCTCGCTTTGTCAGTTGCTCAAGCTCGCGAATCCCGTTTCGTATGGTGCGATCCGAAATTTGCGGACGGCACCTTATCTCGAAAACCAGTATCACGGAATTCAACACGCACGGCGACGGGATCTGTGCCGCTGCCGGTCGTGCGAAATGTGGTTTGCCGAGTGGCCGAAGCGCCGGGAGCAACCGAACTGCCCGTGTATTGGCTGCCACCTTGCACAGCGCCGGTCACCCACATTGTGAGGCTGTTGTCGTTCGATTGCGGTCAACATTTAGGTGCCCCTTACGAAGTTTGAACGAACTGACTCTGCCGGATGTTAAGGATCACGACCAAGTTGTCTACCCTCCGTTTCTCAATTTCGTTTCTTCACCTGTGACGAATCCCAGCGCACTTGGTGTGATTTTCACGTCGAGTGATCTGGTCGCAGAAAGCGGCAAAACAGCGATAGTCGACGGGAACTTCTACCACAACAAACCAGCACCGGACGGCAGCTGGCCGTAGTTCCGTAGCGCGTCGATTCGAAATCCAGGGACGTCACCGGGAACCGGCCACACGCGGCCAGCCCGACGGAACGCTGGCGATGTTTGTTCCGAGAAAATGAGCGGGCGAAAAACGTACGGATCAAATGGAGTGTCCGCCCGCTGAGACAGGTACGGCACCAAAGTCCGCTGCGGTATCGGTGAATCCGGCAGCACGTATCCATATCCCGGATGAAACCATTTCGGCGAGCCTGCGGCCAGTGACGAATGAACCGAATGCACGGAAACAGAATACGGATGCGACTGATCATCAGCCACACAATAGGAAGCCAGAAAGCACGTCATAGCCACAACAATGCAAAGCGATTTCATAACAACACACCTGTTTACAAATGAAAGATACTTGCGAAACCAACTATCGCGACATGGCCAGTGGTTGAGTGTGCGGAAAGACCGGTTCTCCTTCTTCGACAATCTGCAGTGTCAGAGCGTTAATCTGACGGACGACATTCAATCGGCGAAGTTCCGTCCGCAGATCTTGCAGCGACGCTTCCGCACTGGCCGCTTCCCACCAGCCCGCAAAGCCATCACGCTGCAGTTCTTGCAACGCTGCGACGCGAACTTCTGCCACGGCTATCTGAGCATTCACCACTGCGATTTCGTAACTGTTATCTGCGTCCGTATCAAACATCGTTCGCAACGTTGCAGTGGCTGTGTTGGCAGACACCATGACCGTGGCATCCACGAATGATGTCTGTGTTTCGACAAATGCAATCGCCGCGGCATGCAGAGTTTCTCGATAAGTCAGCGCCGCAGACTTCGCTTGAACCACGGCTAAGGATCGTTGCACGGCAGCCAGTTCGCCTGCGAAGAAAGCATCCTGGGTGGCCAGACGACTGAGTTTCCCCACCCGATCCGATAGCGCCACGCATTCATTTTTGATCTGCTGAATTTCCTCCCCGTGCTGTCGCAAACGTTGCTGCATTTCCGATTGCAGGGTCGTGTGAGACACCGAAATTTGGGGCGAATTTAGCAAGCGTCCGTCTGCCACAAGTTCTTGCAGACGATCCGTGTGCGTCCGAAAGAAATCCGCACCGCTGCGAACATAATCGAGCTCTCCCTGCGTCGTCGCTCCGGAATCCGCCAAGCCATGCAGCAGCGTCGCTTTGTATTCCCATAATTCGGCCTGATGCTGGGCTTGGCATAGTTGGGTCGCGTGACGCAGGCGAGTCGTATTTTCAGCCAGGCGTCGAATCAACGCTTCTTCGGTACACGCCGTTTCGTCGCCGACGCGATATTGTCGACCCGAAGACACAAAGATCGGCAGGCCGCTGCGATCAAACACGGCAGCCGCATTGAAAGCCGCCTGCCGCAATTTCAATAACTCTTGCTCGCGAACTCCACCGGCAGATTGATCGTTGATTTCAGTCAACCGCTGTAAGCGTTGCCCCATCAATTCATACTTCGCTGATGCATCGGACAGTTGCAGCTGTGCAACCAGTGACTGGATCTTGGCGACCGCCTGTCGAGCGTTCGTTGTCTGTAATCGGTACGAAACATGACTGAACGAACTACCGCTGCATAGGTCTTTCACAAACGGAATCGGCAGCATGACGATGTCAGTCTCACTGTTCGCCGACGGATCGATCAGCGTGATGGCATTCAGTGACTCAACCATCTGCCGCATCAGTTCTTGCTCACCCACCAAAGCACTCCGGGTACTATCGGCCGCCGCCACTTCTTCTGGGGAGGCATACCCTTCGGACTGCAGTGTCTTGAGCGCCTTCAGCACGATGTCTTGATGAGCGATCGCAGCGTCCATCGATACCATTCGGGCACTGGCATCCAGCTGGTGCTGTTGAAAAAACGCCTGCCCCCACGCATCCACCGAAGTCAGGAAAGTGGCAACACCGATCAGCAAGGGGACAAGTGTTGGAAAGCGATTGGCGAGCATGACAGGTTTCCCGTGGGGGCAGCGCACTGATGATGTTGACGAAGACAGCCATCGCTCACTTAGGCAATGTCCGTTCCATAATCAGCGTGATTGCGATCAAGAACCTCAGCGGGTCGTCTAACCATGATGCGAAAGGCTCAACTGGCCGCTCAGAACCGAGCCAAAGATCTGGAACATTATTTCCAGAAGGCGGGCAATCAACTGCAGAAAGAGGTTCACAGGCAACAAATGATGCGTCACAGCAACACTCGGCTACGGGATTCCCCCAACGTTTACACGGGCAACGGATTCTGGCCGTCCGCCAGCGATGTCAAAATCCAGCCTGCCAGCGCTAGCCCGTCACTGATGACTTGTTGTTGATGCCCGGTATCGGGTGCCGCCACATCGACCAGCAACACTCGCCGACCACACGGTGATGCGTGCGCCGTCAGGTGAGTCGAAGTCGTTGGCATGCAGCGATTCATCCACGCCGCCAGTTCCTCGATCGGAATTTCGCGCCCGCGCCGCGAACGCACGATCAAAAAGCGATCGTCTTCCTGAAGCTCAAAACTGACCGCTTCGCCGGCTCCCATGCGTCGTTCTGCGGAGCCTTTCGCCAGCGAATTTCGTGGCCGTTGAACTTCGATGTTCAGGGAACAATGCTGCATCAGCCATTCGAGACGTTGGGCGGTCTGATCATCGTTGACCAAACAGACGGCGGCCTGTCGAGAATGCACGGGCCACCATCGCAGCAACCAATCGTGATAGAACTGTTCGGCAGGGATCGCGGTCAGAGTGCCGCTGCGACGATTCGCCCGAAACACGGCTCCCGCACTGTTGTGCAATTCCGGTAGTTTCAGAAACGTCGTGTCCTGTTCCGCCCTGAATTCCATCTTCGATTCTGGCTTTCGCCCAAACGACCGCAGGTCTCGTAACCGAGCGCCAACACTGTCAACAGCACCGACAACATCCGCAGCGTGCGAACCAAAGTCTGCCTCGCTGGCCGGCTGCAACGGCACATTCGCGTCAGCACGTGGCTGGATTCGGACAGACACGCCAAACTTTTGCCAAGGAACGGCAACTCCCTGACCATGAGGATCGAAAACATCCAGCCCAACAGATCCCGTTTTCTCACCGGCCCCCGTCACCAGCAAACTGCCGCACAGATGCGGATACCGTCGCGACACGTTCAGAATACTGGCAGCTGTACTGCGTCCCGCATCGACAACATTGCAGCCATTCTGCTGCACGGCAGAAACAACACCGGAAAAGATGTCTGCCGATCCCGGTCGGCCGTCATAGCCCACGACCACCGTAATTGGCGGGCTGGCTGCGATGGACTTTTCGACAGCCTGACCGACGTTCGCAGAATTTCTCAGGCGCAGCGATTCGTGATGCACGGCAGCCAAGTGCATCGAAAAAATTGAGGCCAGCTGAGCACCGCGGAAACGATCGATCGCATTGAGATACGGACCACGAACTCCGAATTCCGTCCGCCGAATTCGGGGCGGTGCGACCTGCACAGAATTCGTTGAGCGAGAAACATGCGACGACTGACCCGACCCCGACCCTTGATCGTGCCTCCAGACGCACTCTGCGCAGCCCGACCAACCCGCTGCCAGACGCCCCCAATGGACGGCTTCAGAAATCGACGCCGTTTCTCCGGGGCAACAATACGTCTTGCTGTTTCGCCGCAGGGATTCCGCTCCCTGCGGCGGTGAGACGTGATCAAATTTCATAGCCAGCGACTTCCATGTCTCAGGGCAATCTGCAGCGTGCGAATCGAACCGAAGCACACCGTCCGAATTCTGTCCGATCCGGCTACCATCGAACAGATCAGAATGTCTGCTGCTCGAAAGAGATCGCGCAGTTTGGAAGTGCCTTTTTCAGAGCTTGCACGCCTTTCAGGGTGCAGGAGGTTTGCTCAAGATTTAGCTTCACAAGGTTTGGGTATTTTTTTAGTCGAGTCAACGTGGTGTCCGAAACCAGTCGATTGTCTCGCAGAATGAGCTCTTCAAGCCCCTTGGAGGACGATAAATTCTTCAGTCCTTCGTCGGACACACTGTTGCCAGAAACATCCAGAACTCGCAGTTTGCTGGCCCCCTTCAGGCCTTCCATCGAACCATCCGTCACGCTGGATTTGGAAGCGTAAACTTCTTCAAGGGTTGGAAATTCTTTGAAGGACACAAACCCTTGGTAACCAATCTGAGAATTCCCCGCCCGAATCACGCGAAGGGGTGCCTTCGCCCCCTTGTTTCCAAACGCTAACAGCCCATTGCCATAAGCTTCGGTGCCGCTGATGTCGATTTCAGACAGCTTGGACAGCCCGGTCAAAGTCATCAGACCATCGTCGTTGACGACAGTCTGCGAAAGTGACAGGTGAGTTAAATTCGGCAACGCACCGATGTGTTCGATGGAGGCGTTGTTGACTGCCGTGCGCGTCAGGTTCAGCCACTCGATTGATTTGACTTCAGAAATCAGCTCCCAATGCGGATCTGACAGGCGAGTCGCTTCCATATCCACTTTGGTGAGTGCCGGAAAATTGCTCATCGCGCGGAATGCCGCGCTGGAAACCGTGGCCGATTTTAGGTTGAGCTCCGTAATCGCTTCTCGCCCAGTTGGCAGCGCGGCCAGTTGAGCCAGGTCATCGTCCGTGATTTCCATCGGGTTTTTGCTCATAAATCCCGCAATCACCTGCTCAGGCGTCGGCGGAACAGCAGCTGGGACGGGGTTCGGCGCTGGGTTCGGAGCGGCTGGCGGAAGGCTGGCTTCCGGAGCAGGCGTGTCTCCTGATGGCAGTTTGAGCTGTTCGCAGCCGGGGACGACAAGAATTAACGAGAAAATAACGGCAAAAATGGTCCATCGCATGGTCTGATTCCGATAAACTGTTGATGTTTGCAGGAAAACTTCGGCCGATTTCCCGATCCGGTCCTGGTGATGGGAAATGCTAACGTCAGCGGATTCTCGAACCAAGTCGCCGGAATCAGGATTCTCAAGGCATTTCTGTCCAGTTTCGACCGCATTCCGACGATCAGGGTGGAAATTTGCCGTGCCGACGACTATAGTGCCACGCTTCGATTTTCGCACTTTGGCTGTGAGCGGCCCAGTTCCCCTCAGCCTTCTTTGTAACCACATCGATCAATGCCAAACAAAACATCTGCTAAGAAGTATCTCCGCCAAAGCACCGCGCGTCGGTTGCGACACCGCACCACGCGGTCAGCGCTGCGAACCCGGATCAAGAATTTCCGAACGCTGCTGGAAGGTGGCGAGGCGACTCGTGAAGACGCAGATAAGCAGTTTGCTCTGGTCACCAAAGCGCTCGACCAAGCCGCTGCCAAAAATTTGATTCACGCCAACGTCGCTTCGCGAACCAAATCGCGACTGGCTTCGCTGAAGAAGAAATCCTGCAGCTAGGCAGGCCGAAATCGAGTCTTTCCCCGCAATTTTGCGGGGAACAACTTCGTTCAAATCAATCGCCATGGAAAAACGCCTCGTTTTTCTGATGGCGTTTTTTTTTATGAACATGGGAAACTTCTGTTGAGATTGATTCCGATTTTCGTCTTAGCACTGACGCTGTATGATTCTTAGAGGTCACAGTTCACACACCACAGGATGAGCGGAACGCATGATTGGTCCATCAGACGTTTACCACTGGACGAAATCAGGCATGATCCCGCCGACGGCTCGCCGATCTCGCTGGCGAGCCATGGCCAAGAAGGTCATTCGTCGCAGCGAAGCACTGAACTCGCTAACCGACGATGAACTGACCGCCGCTGGCAGAAAGCTGCGCTGGGAAGCCAAAGCCGGCACAGCTTTAGACAAACTGCTGATTGAAGCCTACGCACTGGTCCGCCAATCGGCACGACGCACGCTGAAGATGGAACACTTCGAAGTGCAGATCATGGGGGCCATTGCGTTGTTCGAAGGCCATATCGCTGAGATGCAGACGGGGGAAGGCAAAACTCTGACCGCCACTATGCCCGCATTCCTGCGTGCTCTGCCTGGCAATGCCTGCCATATCATCACCGTCAACGATTATCTGGCCAGTCGTGACCGTGATACGATGGGCCCGGTGTTTGAAAAATTGGGGCTAACGGTCGGCAAGATTGTCGAATCGATGGAACCCGACGAACGTCGGACAAACTACGCCTGCGATGTGACCTACGGCACATCCAAAGAAATGGGGTTCGACTTTCTGCGAGACCGCTTGCGGATGGGAGCTTCGCCGGACGATGCCGGACCATCGCTTCGAAAATTCGTCCGCACGCTGCAAGGCGGTGAAGAACCCGTGCAACGCGGACACTATTTCGCCTTGATCGACGAAGCCGACAGTATTCTGATCGACGAAGCGCGAACCCCGCTGATCATCGGATTGACGCAACCCAACGACCCCGGCACGGTGAACCTGTTTCGCTGGTCCAATCGAGCCACGTTTCAACTGGAACCACAAGCCGATTACGTCTACGAACCAGAACGCCGCTCTGCGTGGCTGACGGATGCTGGCTGTCGCAAAGTTGTGTTGATGTCCAAGCCATCACTGATGAATTCGATGGACACCGAACGAATTTACAGCCAAGTTGAAAAAGCGCTGACCGCCAAGCATGCCTTCATGAAAGATCGTGACTACGTGATCGTGGATGACAAGATCATGATTGTCGACGAAGGAACAGGGCGTATCATGGACGGTCGCAAGTGGCAGGACGGTCTGCACCAAGCGATTGAAGCCAAGGAACTGGTGCCCATCACAGCCGCAACCGGAGAAGCCGCGCGGATTACAGTGCAAAGTTTCTTTCGCAACTACACTAACCTATGTGGCATGACAGGCACAGGCGTACCGGCGAAACGAGAACTCAACAAAACCTACAAGCTAAAAGTCACCACGATCCCGACGAACAAAAAGTGTATTCGGCGAGGCTTACCGTTTCGCGTGTTCAAATCACAGGACGCGAAACGAGTCGCGATTGGTGATTCCATTGCCAAACTCATTCAGGACGGACGCTGCATTCTTGTAGGAACGCCGTCTGTCGAAGCATCGGAAGCGGTCGCAGAAATCTTAAAAGCCCGCGGCATCGAAGCTCAAATTCTGAACGCGCGCTATCACGAAAAAGAAGCGGAAATCGTGAAGGATGCCGGGCATCCGGGGCGAGTCACCATTGCGACCAATATGGCTGGGCGAGGTACCGACATTTTGCTGTCGGATGCGGTTCGCCAGTCCGGCGGGCTGCACGTGATTGCCACGGAACTGCACAGTTCCAAGCGAATCGACCGACAGTTGGTCGGCCGGTCTGCGCGTCAGGGTGATCCGGGGTCGTACCAGTTCTTCCTGTCTCTGGAAGACGAGTTACTCAGTTGCCGCGAACCGAAAGAAGTCGCGCGACGGAGGAAAATCGCCATTGGAAACAAAGCCGGAGAACTTGGCCAATCGCGGAGTGGCTACTTCAAAAAAGTGCAGCGGTTCCTCGAAAAAAATCATCGCAAGCAACGCAAGAATCTGCTGAAACAAGAACGCATGCGTCTCGAACAGTACGAAAACATGGGACTCGATCCCTACCTAGAATTAACGGAATCGTAGCCGCTGGCAAAGCCGGGCGACTTACTCCCGCACAACGCTACAGGCAGCCACGTGTCCGCCAAACCCCAGCGACAGTTTCAATGCTGATCTCACGGACACCCGCCGCGCATGGGCGGCGACGTTCACAGCACATGCCGCGTCGATGCGTGCCACGTTTGCTGTTGGCGGCACAACGTTGTTTCGCATGGCCAGCAGTGTCAGTGCGAATTCCACACTGCCAGCGGCACCCAGCAAATGCCCGATCGCTCCTTTGACACCAAAACACATCGGGTCAGATTCTCCAAACATCCGACTCACGCCGTTGCTTTCCGCAAGGTCATTCGTCGTTGTTCCGGTGCCATGCAAACTGATCAGGTCAGGCCTGAATTCCGCTTGGTGCATTCGAGACAACAGCTCGGTCACCACTGAGCCGCTGCTGTCGATTTGTGTAATGCCCGTCGAATCGGTCAGCCAGCCTCCGGACACAATTTTGCCATAAGCCGTGGCGTTGCGCAGTTCCGCGTGGGCGCGAGATTCCAACACCAAAACCGCGCCACCTTCTCCGATCATAAACCCGTCGCGGTCACGATCGAACGGCCGACACGCCACCGATGGATCGTCGTGTTTTGACGTCACGCCTAGACGATGAAAGCTGGCGAGGACGGAGGCTCGCAAGGACGCATCCACACTTCCGACGATGCACACATCACACAGCCCGTTGCGGATTAGCTGAGCCCCCTGAATCACACTGATCAGTCCTGAAGCACAGGCGGCGACCGGACACAGCGACGGACCGGTCGCGTTCAGCACTTGTTGAGCACATCGCAGCGGTGCGTCGGGCAGGCACGAATTCAGCCAAGACACTTCGGTACTCTGAGGGCCGTTTGATAAATGAGTGAGCGGCAAGGCGCTAGCCTCCGGTGTTTGCCCCCGTTTAGCCAACCGGCGGCTAGCGCCTTGCCGCTCACGGAATTTCTGACGGTTATTTTGCGAACGGTCCTGAGAGACGCCGGAGTCTGATCGGCTGGCCTCTGACTCCAAAGCACGCAGACTGGCCTTGCTGCTGCCAATCACACAGCCGATGCGATCGGGCAACGGGAGGCTATCGGCGAGGCCGGCATCCGCCAAGGCTTCGTCCAACGATGTCAACACGATGTTGTTCAAGCAATCGTGAACATACTGTGCGACGATTTCCTGATTCCATCCGTTCCGAATACTGGCAGGCAACACCGCAGCGCCAACTTCGTGATGATCAACCGGTGCGCCGCCTGGAAGGCGTTTGATAAGATCAGACAGCTGCTGGAAATGATCGATTTCACCAACCATCAGCAGTCGTCCGGCTGTGTCGCCGTTGCGTACCGAGGACCAACTGCGGGGGGCCCCGATTCCGAACGGCGTGACCATCCCGATGCCCGTGACGAGCACATCTGTTGCGGAAGGTTCAGAAGAGCAAAGCTCAAGCACGACGCAGAGTCTGAAATGGTTTCTCATCGACAAACGGATCAAACATCTGAGCCAAACCGGCTTCGACCAATTCTTTGCCAGCAACGAAGCGTCCAGGCCGAGTCCACTGTTGCAGTAATTCAGCGGCCATCGGAAACAGTCTGACCAACAGATCATCCAGATCGGTTTCCAACTGCTTAAAATGCCGCGCCCATTCCGTTGCTTCTTCCAGTCGCACGTCTTCTTCAGACTGCCAGCGCATCGGGTGAAACAACAGCGTGCTCAAGGGAGTCACAAAGCGTGTTTTGCAGGCCGCGAATGGCATCAGTGCGGCTGACGAACATTCGCCAATCACCACAGCCGTGGCGCGCAGTTCGCGCGTGCGGATGAGTGTTGCTAGCGACAACCCGGCATACACGCTTCCTCCGCAGGAATCGAAATAAATAATGCCTTTGCTGTGGATCGGAAATTCGACGATTCTGGAAATCGATTCTGCCTGCCGATCAGCAGATAAATCGCCAGTGACCGCGATTTCCCACGGCCCCGCAGGCGTCTCGCGCGAGCCTGCGTTTGCAATCGACGGGTACGGGCCTGTCTTGACGGCTGGTTTGTTCTTTTCCATACGCGATCTGTAACGAATTTCAGCAATGTCAGCCAGTCAGCCAGCGCGGTTATACGTCGCGTCGTAACGAATGAGATGCGAAACGTGTCACCGGTGGTCGCAGACCAAGCCGGAACGACTACTTCGCCGCCGCCTGATCATACAGATGCCGCACCGCGCGACCGCTGATGGTTTCCTTTTCGACCAGTTCGGCGGCAATCAGTTGAATGGCCTGCCGATTCACCGCGTCGCTCAAAACGTGCTCTGTCTTGTCCAGCAATCGTCGCATCAGCTTTTCCATCTGACGTTCCGTAGGGGCGCGGTTGGCCAGCACACGCTGCGCGACGCGCAAATCCTGGTCAGCACCGCCCAAGCAATACCGTTGAGTCACCTGGCGTTCGGCCACCATCCCAGCCAACAGAATCAACACTTGGTCTTCGACACTATCCTGAGACGCCTTCGTGCGTCCTTTTTGCACTTTGCACGCACCCAGCCGCATGCCACCGGTCTGCAAATGTGCCGGTGAGATCGTGACTTTTTCGACCGGCCGACCAACCAGAAATGCCATCACAGCATGTCCCGCTTCGTGGTAGGCCGTGGCGGTCACGGTTTCATTGCTTGAGTTTTCTGCTGTCATGCGAGATCAGAAATCGTGGCGTTTGCTTTTGGCAGGTGATGTCGATTAGCGTATAGCGTCAACCGCAGCGCATCCACGATAACAGTCTGATCACACAGGGAACACCATGCCGCACTTATTCGCTCGAATTTTCAGCATCGCTTTCGTCTTCAGCACTGTGACGCAGGTGTCTGATGCGGCAACAGTAGCTGCCACAGATCGGCCGAACATCGTGGTGTTTCTGGTCGATGACATGGGTGTGATGGATACGTCCGTTCCGTTTCTGACAGACGCGGAAGGCAACCCCAAACGTTATCCATTGAACGATTATTATCGCACGCCCAACATGCAGCGATTGTCAGAATCCGGCATCCGTTTGAACAATTTTTGCGCCATGAGCGTTTGTTCGCCGACGCGTATTTCCATCATGACCGGCCAGAATGCCGCCCGGCATCACGCCACCAATTGGATCAATCCGCGCAATAATAATCGAGGCCCCATGGGCCCACCAGACTGGAACTGGCTGGGACTAAACAAAGACAGTGTCACGCTGCCGCAGGTTCTGCGCGAAGCGGGATATCACACCATCCACGTCGGCAAAGGTCACTTCGGCCCAGATGATTCCGTCGGTGCTGAACCATTGAACTTGGGCTTTGACGCCAATATCGGTGGAGGCTCTTTTGGAGCCCCCGGAAGCTACTACGGCACAGAGAACTTCGGACTGGGAACCAAGAGAGCTCACCATGCCGTTCCGCATTTGGACAAATATCATGGCACCGATATCTTTCTGACAGAAGCCATCACGATCGAAGCCAAACAGCACCTGACAAAGATCGTCAAAACAGATAAGCCGTTCTATTTGTCTATGTCGCATTACGCGGTTCATGCTCCGTTTCAGTCTGACCCACGTTTCGCGGACCACTATAAAGATTCTGGCCAGCCCAAAAACGCACAGGCATTCGCGACGTTGATCGAAGGCATGGATAAATCTCTGGGCGACCTGCTGGATCATCTGGAAGAACTCAACGTTGCTGAAAACACTCTGATTCTGTTTCTGGGAGACAACGGTTCCGACGCACCGTTAGGCGACGAACACGCCGTGGCCTGTGCGGCTCCGCTGCGCGGCAAAAAGGGGGCTCACTACGAAGGTGGGATGCGAGTTCCGTTTATTGCTTCGTGGGCCAAACGCAACGACGATAACGTGCATCAGAAAAAACTGCCCATCCCCGCAGGAGCGATTCGCAGCGAACTCGCGGCCGTTCAGGATCTATTCCCCACCATCAATCAGATTGTGGGAACCACACCGCCAGACAATCACATTGTGGATGGCGTCAGCCTGCAAACGTTACTGACGGGACAACCCGACACGTCTCGCGGTGGCAAATTTTTGATGCATTATCCTCACGCACCTCACCGCAGTGATTACTTCACCAGCTATCGCAGTGGCGACTGGAAAGTGGTGTACCATTACTTCCCTTCGAAGAAATCAGAAGGTCTGCGTTATCAACTTTTTAACCTTGCCTTGGACCCGTTCGAATCCAAGAATCTGGCCGATTCCGATCCACCAAAACTCCAACAGATGATGCAGGAACTGACAGACAGCCTGACGGCTCACAATGCGTTGTATCCGGTGACAGAAAAAGATGGCACAACCGCCGCGCCGCCCGTGGTCCCTTAACAGGGCACGGCAATGCACGACTCACCAGTGTTACGAACTGGGTGCGCTCATGGATTTCGGCATTTCATCTTGGGTGGCCGGGGCTGGACTGAACGAAGTGCAGGAAGCCCCGGGGTTTCGCTCGTACCTCACTCCAACACCGGCCACCCCTTCCTGCCTTGACAATCAACAATGAGCGCACCCTTACGAACCGTCCGACTGGCTATCGATCAGCGGGTATCTAGGTTTAAGAAGGGTTCGGTGGTTGCGTCCTTGGGCGGCTCTCGGTACGTTTCTCACGACCCTGCATCCTCATTATTTCCCTCCGAGAGTTGTCCGACATGTCGAACGGCGAGAATCAAGTAGACGAAGACCGCACGATTATCACTGCAGCCATGGGCAAAGGTCCGCTGGCAACATTGGGCGCGTTCATCAGACTGTCCGGTCCCGGCTGGTTGCAAAGCGCGATCACATTGGGCGGCGGCAGTCTTGCCGGAGCGTTGTTTTTGGGAATCTTGGGCGGCACCAGCATGTTGTGGCTGCAACTGATGGCCATCGTCATGGGCGTCATCATGCTGTCAGCCATCAGCTACGTGACGCTATCAACCGGTGAACGCCCGTTTCGCGCGATCAACAAACACATCAACCCTGTGTTGGGCTGGGGCTGGATCTACGGCACCATTGTCGCCAATATGATTTTCTGCATGCCACAGTTCGCGCTGTGTTTTACCGCGCTGCAAAAGAACCTGCTGGCAGGAACGGTCGGCGGAGAACGCGAAGATAAAATCATGGTGTCTGCCGTGATTCTGGCGGCGGCGGGAATTGCGGTGGTGATGAATAGCCGCCGAGGATTGGCGGCCAGAATCTTCGATTGGTTCTTGAAGGGACTGGTTGGTATCGTCGTGATCTGTTTCGTCGGAGTCGTCGGCCTCATGGCTTCCAAGGGCAATCTGGACTTTGGTGCCGTGTTGTCTGGGTTTATTCCGGACCTGTCGCAATGGAACGCTCCGACTGCAAAAATTGCCGCAATGATTGCGACATTACCTGAAAGCGTACAGCAATTCTGGACGGACCAAGTCGTTGCTCAGCAGCGAGATGTCATGATCGGGGCTGCGGCAACGGCGGTGGGCATTAACATGACCTTCCTGATGCCGTACTCAATGCTGCGACGAGGGTGGGACAAGAGTTTTCGTGGACTGGCTCGATTTGACCTCAGCACTGGAATGGCCATTCCATATATCTTGGTGACCAGCTGCGTGGTCATCGCCACTGCGTCTCAGTTTCATGCACAAACCGACGAATCTTTTCTCAGCAGCGACTCGGCTGAGATCCAGAAGAGTCCATTGTTCAAGGGTGCCGTCGGTGCGATCAAAAAAAGGTTAGCATTGGATGAAGCCGTCGACATCAATACGCTCACTGACGCTGACGTCGCGTCCGCTCTGGCCGAAATGTCCGTTGAAGAACGCATAGTGTCGTCCGCAGTGGTGAAGCGAGACGCATTTGAGCTGTCGAAAGCGATCGCCCCGTTACTCGGCGACGACACGGCTCGAGTGGCCTTCGGTCTGGGTGTGTTTGGAATGGGCTTTTCGACCATTATTATTCTGATGCTGATCAACGGTTTCGCTTTTTGTGAAATTGCCAATAAGCCTCTAAGTGGCCCACCCTACGTGATCGGTTGCCTTGTGGCCGGGCTGTCAGGAGCCACATGGTGGTACTTCTGGGAAGGCGACTCTCAGGTTTACCTAGCCATTGTGGTGTCGGCCTTTGCGATCATGTTGCTACCGATTGCGTATATCTCGTTCATGATGATGATGAACAGTCGCCGCATGCTGGGTGACGATAAGCCGACTGGCGCCAACGCGATCGTGTGGAACGTCTTAATGGGAGTCTCGGTTCTCGGAGCCATCGTTGCCGCAGGATCGTCAATGTACAGTAAGATGAATCATCCGACCGTTGGTCCGGTTGTCATTTCTGTTGCCGTCATGTTTCTGTTGGCCGTAGTGACGGGTTTCATCCATAAATCTCAAACCGACAACGATCAATAAAGTCAGTCGTTTGCTGGTGCAGAATCCAGCAGGTGTTGCTGAATGACTTCAGCCACCTGCTGTGCCAGAAATTCGGATCCCGCTGGCGAAAAATGCAGGTCGCGGGGCCGATGGAGTTCGTCGAAACGCGGCAGCATGTGACCGTGCAGGTCGTTGATCGCGATCTTTTCGGCCTGCATGATCTTCGCTGCAATCGCGTTGTATTCGGTCTCGTCGCCAAAGCTCCGATCGGGATTCAATTTCCCCTTGGGAATCGGAGTCGTGCTGGCCCAGATCAGCGTGGCTTTGGTCTGCTGTAGACGCTTAACCAGCGTCCGCAGATTCTTTTCGTAGGCATCGGGTTCGACCTGACGTTGGCCGCTGTCCATGTATTTCAAATCATGGATTCCCCAGTTGAAATGAATCAGATCCCAGCGGCCATCACCCAGCCACTTGTCGATGTTCGCCAACCCACGAGTCGTCGGGCCTCCGTTGGCAGGGATGCGAACCACCGTGGCTTTGCCCTGCAGCAGTTTCCGAACCGGTTCGGTATAGCCCATCGAAATCGAATCACCGATCAGCAGGACTCGAGGCGAACGATCGTCAGCAACCTCCGTTGCGACGGGTTTTGTTTTCTCCTGAGCGTTGACCACACAGCAACTCAGGATTAGCAACGACAGCGTTGAGTGACATCTCATCAGGCAACCTTTCTAAATCTGGCCGCGAAGGTGATCGCAGCTCCCCGGAAATTATTTCCAGAATCTCCAAACCCTGCGCGAACTTCAACCGTGAACCCGCGTCTTTAACTTCAGTCGCCACAATTCTTGGCGAGCAGTGCCAACTATGGCAGGCCGCATTCCATCAAGCAAACGAGCCATGTCTTCATTCACAGGTTTCACAATCGAACACGAACGCACTCGGCTCATCACAAATGAAGTCTTAGAGACATTGCGTTCTGAATCGCGCATGTGACACCCAGCGAAACTCTTGCTTCAATGCAAAGCCCGGTGTTCCAAGAACGCCGGGCTTTTTTCGTACACGGTCCCGAACACCGAAAACCGAAAACCGAAAACCGAAAACCGAAAACCGAAAACCGAAAACCGAAAACCGAAAACCGAAAAC
>JBDNHJ010000323.1:0-9395 GCA_041688835.1 Fuerstiella sp. | reverse complement strand
GAAGCTTTTGAGGCGGAGATTGCTGAGAGTTCATTGCGACAGACTCAAAGATTGACGTTTTGTATTCCTGAAGGCAAACGATAGCAGCAAATTTCGTCTCCATTGGTTGGTCGCGAAGGTGCGTTTCTTCATATCGAATCAGGATTTGAGTTTGCTCATGAAAATCAATGCCTCTCAGAATTGTCTTCTGACCTGCAGTTTTGCGTCCGTTTGGCTGACTGCATTCACGTCGGTCGGTCGGCGCAGAGCACTTCATCACGCCGGAAACCGACTTGAAAGCGGTACTGCAGCGTGTTGCCGCCGGCGATCATCTGATATTGCAGAATGGTACTGGGACGACGCTGATTTAACCTTCGAAACGGTGCCTGGGACTGCCTTGGCCAATGTACACATTCGCGCTCAGACGCCGGGCCAAGTGATCTTTGTGGGGACAACTGGCTTTCGATTTTCCGGAACGTAAGCAGTCGTGCATGAGTTTCTTTGCATCACTAGCGCCAAAACGGCTGGCTTCATTATGCTCGGTTATTTCTGAACGAGTGCGTCTCTGCGACATCTTGCCGCAGATACTGATCGGCCAGTGCTTACGTTATTGCTCCGGCTCGCCTTGGATGTCATTCATTTCGCGAAAACAGTACGCCACTTCAACTGCCTCAAGTTTCCGCTGTCAGCCAACGCTTGAAAATGAGACTCAAGGTCGCCAGCCAGGGCTTTGTTTTTTGTCAGCACACCCGCTTCGATGTTACGTTGTTGGGCGGCTTCTGTGAAATTGGCAGACGAAAGGAAAACCGTTTCGTGATCGGCAACAACAAATTTCGCATGCAGACAAGCCGATTTGTATTCTTCGCCGTTGTCTAACGGTCGCGGATCAAAATACACATCTGGCAGACTCACGCTGTCCGGCCATTGAGTCTCGCGAAACCGATTGGCAAAGCGCGCGATTAAGACGTCGGACGGACTCGTGTCGTTGTGTGCGCGTTCGATGTTCAGGTACATACGCACCGTCATATTCGGAACATCTTTCATGCGGTTCGCCAGCGCCGAGAATATCTCCTTTCCCTGGTAGACAGCGAAACCGGCAATGCAGATTGAGTGATTCGCGTTGCCAAACATTTGCCGCACGACGACTGCAGTATCACGAGTCAGTGAACCGGGCGGTTCCGGTCCGGTCATCACAAGTTCCAACGCACCGGATTCCGCTCGTAGCTCGTGACGCTGCTGCTGCATTACGCTAATAAAGTCTGCGAGCAACGGAGGCGTCAGGCCGGAAGCCTGAAGCTGCCGCAGATCCTCAACAAGTCCGTTCAGGTGTTCCTGCGGCACCAGACGAGCCAGTGTCAGGCTGCTGATGGGAAGTTTCAGCAGACCAGACTGCAACGCTTCCCGCACTCGCTGAAGGCTTCGGTCGCTCAACTTTGCCAGACTGGAACTCATCAGAAATCCATTCTGAAGAACTCAACACCGTGATTGTCGCTCCCAACCGTCGGTACGACCAGAGCTCGATCGAGGTAATCGTTCTGTTGTTCGCAGGACGTTTCGGCAATCAGCAGGCATCCATGACACGCTGCCCCATGCAGAAAACGTCTCTCATGCAGGTTGTCCGGCTGATGTTGCGAACACACGGGATCATTGGAACACAACTCTGCCTGTGATAGCGCAAGTCGCATGTGTTCGTGAATTCGCCGCCCTTCCTGCACGAGTCCGCCCAGAGTTCCCTCGGAATCAGAAGAACCCGTATACAGCAGGATCCCATAGCCAACGTCATCAAATGCGTAAATACGTTCGCGAATCGAACTGGCCGGATAACCGCATTCCAGTGAGATCGTCGTGATCAGCATGTGCGACAACGAATGCAGCAGGTAGTACTGCAGTGGCGGAAATTCGCGCCGGGACGACCTGTGTTCTGACTTCCAGACTTCGAAGCCTGCGTTCAACGTAGCACCATAGTGCAGAACTGCCGGACGGTTGACCCACTCGGCCAGCGCCTCACTGCTGAACTGCAGAAAGATTCCCTCGCCGCGGTTTTCAATGGCCGGCACCCAACTTAATTCACGGGCCAGAGCGGCTGGTAAAACACCGAGTTCCAGCTCTCCCTCGACATTTGTTGTCGCCGCTTCAAATCGCGTAAAACCTGCCTGAGCGACCACCTCCCGCAGTCGATGAACAAGCACGACCTGTTCGACGCTTTCCATCCAAGGTGCGTCCCATACAGCACGTGGCAGACGACGAGCGTAAAAGTCACCGTCTGGACGGTCGTCGCCCTGCTCCTGCTGACAGGCAATCAGTGTTTCCAATTCGTCTGGTTTAAGTCGCGAAGAAGATTCCGTGGTTGGATTTCGGCGACGCTGAATTTCGGCCCAAACCTCATCATCGCTGATTCCCTCAAGAACGACCGCCACGCGTTCTTTTTTACGTTCGTAACGGACGTCATCAACCGATTCTGCTGCTTCCAGAAACATCCATGCCTGTTCGATGGCTTCCGAAACTTTCTGGTTTCGTGGCGGCAAAGAGATCACGCTTAGCTTTTGCGGAAAGTAGGCATTGCTGGCCGTGCGAATCAAAAAACGATTCGGCTGCTCACAACGACTGTTCGCAAACGGCCCCAACCATGGCTGACCGCCGTCGCACAACCCCAGGGCACCGACGGTGTTATAGCTTCCCGTTTCGACGGCCTCGCTCAGCAATCGAGATTGTCGGCACTCACACCGAATCAGAATCTCAGTGATGTCTCCACTGGTGCCAACATCATCGATCCATAATGCAGCCCGGCAGTCTTCGCCGTGCTGATGCACGAAAGCGTACCAGTCAATATCACCAATATGCCCGTGCCGACAGGCTCTGACGAAGCGCACCGGGACAACATTCTGTCGCTTCCGATCGTCGCCAATGAACTTGCCACCTGTGAGCAATGTCCGATGCACGAGTCGTCGAGATCGAATCTGATGACCTGCATGTGATGTGGATTGCACAACATCCTGAGTGACAAACCACTCGGGAAACTGCCAGCCCACAACCCCTGTCGTGGCCGCAAACGGATCACTGCTGTCGCGAGGTGGTGCAAACATTCGGAGACTCTCGACGCCAAGATGTTCCTGTAGCTTTTGCAACAGTCTGGGTTCAAGAATTTCCTCGTTGGCACCAGCCCAATGATCCAGTCCACTGACAAGAATCGAATGGTCTGGCAGGTCCATCATGGCACCGGGACCGAACGTCGTCACGATCTGACTTCTACGGATCTGCCCATGAGGCCGCTTCGGACGTTTCTTAGCCATTTTCATCGTCCTCCAAAGAGACATTGTCGAGACTTCTCAGCCATAAGTTGACCTCTGGCTCAACGTCTCGCATCGAACGGTTGGCACGGAACTTTTTGAAGCGAGGGCTCACCGCATCCAAATCCGGATCAAGAAACTGATACAACAATCGCTGCGCCGAACCCACCTCGCGCTGGTATTGCAGGGCCGTCCCCTTCTCTCGAAACTGCTCCGCGATTTGCTCCCATTCGTCCAGAAGATCCTGGCACCGCTTGAAGACATTTTCCTTCAACTGCTGACGATCGGCAGCACTTCTGTCCTTGTTGTGCTCCGCCGCTCGTTCGGCCATCAGATAAGAAATCCACGTCAGTTCCTGACGCTTCGACAGAATCTCAGCGGCTCCTTTGGCAGGAGTCATCTGTGCCAGACCATGCCGAGCCAACGCCACAACCGTTGCCGCGAGTCCACGATCCAACGCTCTGGGGCTGAACGGAGTCACGCTGGTCGCCTCAACCGAACGATAAAACGATTCATGAAAGATCCCAAACCGCTCATAGTGAGACCGGTCGCGCGGCCTGTTCAGGTTCAAGATCGTTACGACAAGCCCAGGCTTTGTGTGTTCTCGCCCCACTCGGCTGGACGCTTGAATGTATTCCGAACTGGACTTCGGCTGTCCGTAAACCACCATGAGCCCCAGTCGCGTGATGTCTAGGCCCACGGAGATCATGTTCGTGGCCAGAGCGATGTCGACCGACTCCTTTTCCTTCGTGTCGAAGACCTTTTCCAATCGCCGCTTCGTGTCGGCCACTTTATCTGTGCTGACACGACTGGTGAGTTCCAACACCTCTTTCAGCGGACCGCGGTTCATGAACCGACCTTCTGGCTCGCCGATCCGCATCCGTTCCCCAAAACCGACCAGCGAATTGCTGACTTCGTCTTCCACAAGTCGTCGTGCGCCGCCGAGTTCCCTCAGGCTGTTGAAGTATCCCAGCAGCGTCATATACGGATCGGCCGGATTCGGCACATCCGTCTTGTTGGCCTTGTACAGCTTTTGCGCGGCTGCCATCAAAGCGAGGCACGTTCTCAGGAAGACACGTTTGGGACTTCGCCCCTGCCCGGTCACTCCCAGATACATGCGTGCATTGGAAACGCTGGGAGACACCGTTTCAGCAAAGAAGGAATCGCGACGATTCGGTCCTGGCGGTGGAAAAATGTCGACGTGGTCGCGATTAAACAACGCTCGAATCTGGCTTTCAGCACGCCTGACCGTTGCGGTGGAAGCCACAATCTTGGGGCGAATCTCTCCATCGGCACCGCTGGCTCAAAGCTGATCCAATGCCGTTTCATACAGCCCGGCAATCGTGCCGAGTGGCCCTGAGATCAAATGCAATTCATCCTGAATGATCAATTCCGGCGGTGGCAGACGACCGCTAGGAATCGGCACGCCACCCGTTGGGTGACACGGACCGTAAAAGCCAGAATCGTCGTAGCGATCGACCTTGCCGAAGAAACCACCAACCTGTCCTGTCCAAGGCATGGCGGCAAACTTGTCGACCGTGGCGATCATAAAGCAGGGCAATCGACGGTAGACCGGTTCATCAACGGACACAATCGGCAGACGGCGGCTGTTTGCGCCGGAAAACTCACAACGACGATTGCTGCAGCTAATTCTGAGATCGGTTGGCTCATCATTGTTGGGCGTGAGTCGGAAAGAAGTGCTTTTGAATTTCGTATTGCACCACGGGCAGTTTTCCAACGGAATCGGCGATGGCTTGCGGTTGTCGTTCTGAAACGAAATCGTTTTGGCTCGGGCCGAGTTTTGCTTGCTGTCCCCTTTTCGCCCCATCACGTTCGGCGTCGCTGCCTGCCCAACCCAGAGCGCGATTTCGAAAGGCCAGCGACCCAGCTTTTCGACGTCCGGCTCTCGCAGTAGCTCTAATGCGCAAATCAAAGCGGCAGCTCGCCCCAGCTGATCCAGCGTCAACAGACGCAGTGTGTAACGCATCAGCACGGTCAAGCCGCAAGACTCGATCCCGGGATTTGTCAAACGGCGGTGCACTAATGTAAACGCCGCGAGTCCGAGATAAGCTTCGGTTTTGCCACCTCCGGTCGGGAAGAACAACAGATCGACGGTGGATCGATCCGCTGCCTGCGGATTGACGATTCCTTCCAGATTCATCAGTAGAAATGCCAGCTGGAATGGCCGCCACTCCGGCACGATTTCGGCTTCGGATTTGCCAGTGACCAAACTCAGACGCTTCTTAGCCTGCATCGCCATCGCCTTGTTTGCCAGGCGAAAAGCGTCCAGCACGGTCGAATCACCGAGTAGCTTGATACCTTGTTCGATCCGGTTTGCGGCAATGCTGGCTCGGTGCAGCAGCGTCTCGGCAGTTTCCAGTCGACGGTCTGCGAGACTCTTAAGAATCACTTTCTGTGATTCAATCCACTTGCGATAAGACGTAACAAACGGCTGCAGCTCAGCGGCGGCCGCAGCACCATCATTCAGCAGAGCCAGATATTCCATCTGCCAATGGATATCGTTCATCCGAGGCACGATGGTGAGTTCGACTTCGGCCTGAGGAATCCAGCAGCTTTCCACATGAAAACAATTCTCGTCAACGACCGTACTCGTGGTGGACACATTATGTCCGACGGAAAATTCGAAGCAGTCGCGAAACTGCAGGTCGGCGATTCGCAGATCGGGGTCATCGCTGTTGACCGCGTGTACATCTGCCCGTGCCACGAATCCCGCTCCGCAGGTCACGGTCAACTGAGCCTGAAACGCAAAGGCCGTGTCGCGAGTCAAATCCGGAGCGACTCTGCGGTGATTCACAAGGAACACAGAAACGCTCTGACCAGGCCGCCCATAAGCTTCGGCGTTGCGAGTACCCGCCAGACTCCGTCCGGTTACGCTGATCTGTAATCCGTCACTTCCCGGAATGGGAATATCAGATCTCCAGCGATCTGTCTGTTCGACCGGAACAGTGACCGTCTTCTGCTGCGGCTTTCGTAGCCAGGCAACTTGCTGACCGGGCTCTGCCTCAAGCGGCTGATAGTCCCCCCAGTGCACGGTGACCTGCAACTGAGACGCCTCGTTTGGCAGCAGAACACTGAGCCCCATGGAAGATGGAAATCGAGTTCTGCTGGCGGCTGTTTTTTCCGGTACCGCATCATCATCAGCTCCGCCGCGTTCCCCGGCGTCATCCATCTCGTCGCCAGCATCCTCGTCCTGAGCCTAGTTTTCACCGGCATCGAAAGGAACCAGAAACCCGGTCAAATACCAGCGCGATGGGTTCTGAGGCAGAGTCTCTGCAACATCGCCCAGTCCGGCACGAGGGCCAACAAGGTCCAGTTGTAACGCGGAGACCAGTTCATGGCGAACGTCTGCTGAAGTCATATGATTGCCTGAAGTTGGCTATGTTTGCGGCTTCCACTCATGTTGAAAAGCTCCATTAGCTTACCGGTCACACGGGGACAGGAAACAAAAAACGTTGTAGCGATTGTAAAAGTATTCGGCTCGGAACTGAGTCGGTTGAACAGCCGAACGGCATGAGATGGGCATCTCAACCGTCTCACTATCCTGAATATCTCGTCCATCTGCGGCCAGCAAACGAAAGACATCCTCAGGCACGCTGCCCCCTTGCAGTTTGTGGAAGTAACGATTTGCAAATGACGGCGAAGGAATGCAGTACTGCACGTTCCATGGTGAGTGCGCTTCATTATCAACGATCGCGAGGGATTTATTGGCGAAGCAAACCAGCATGCAGTCACGGTAGCTTCGTTCGATCATGCGACGGGCGGTAGCTTCAAATGAGGCACCGAATTGGTTCGCCAAAGCTCTCAACGTGGCTGCCGAAATGGGTCGGCTATTAGATTCCTGATCAAATCGGTCCCCCAGAAAGAGCAGGTCGGCCGCGACCTGATTCGCTTCCTTTTCGAAAAGCAGGTGAGTCCTGAAACTCATTCCCTGTTTGTCGCAAACGTAAAGTGAATGCTGATGATTCGGCAGGATATAGTGGCCAATTTAGTGCAGCACACTAAACCGAGTCCGATTGTCACTCAGTGACACGTCAGTTGCAATCAGCCGATCATGAAAGGAAATCATCGCCCGAGGAGCCGTTCCTGCGAAGGATTCTTTCGCTTCCTTTGGCAACTCCGTCATGGAGTCAAAGCGAAGATGCTGCACTTTTAGGAATTCAAGAAGGTCTTGCGGATTGATCCTTGAACGCTCATTCTGTCCAGCTGCCCGAAGCAAGTACTCAACAAGTTCCTGAGCTTCCAGGTGCAGAAAACTTGCGACGAACCCTGTCATTGCTCACCGGCGGCTGCGTGTAGTTCAAGCAGTCGTTTTCGGATGGATTCGCAGGCACTACTGCTGAGCGGCTCTCCATGCGCAGCTATTGCGAAATGATTGTTGCCTTTCAGACTGGAAAGACTGTCAAAGTAGTTTTCCAAAAGCGGTTCTCGGTCCGGACTACGCTGGGCATCAATATCGGCGAACAGTTCAGGGTGCTGGTCCACCAACCGAATCAGCGTGTCCGTGGCCTTATTTGGAATGGACTTGCCATTCTCCCAGCGAGTGAAACTTTTGTCTCCAGCACCGATAATCTGAGCCATCTCGACAGCACTCAGCCCTGTCCTGGCGCGGACCTGTTTAATTTGTGCCGGCGACAACAAACCAAGACGCAGATACCGTACACGCTCAATCGCCTTGCTCAAGTCATCGGGAATGATGCCCTCGCCACATGCGGAGCACGTCTGCCAAGTCGCGTCAGTAACTTCAATGTCTCCACCCGGAACATTGGCAGGCACAGCCATGGCAAATGTGCCGGTCTTATTTTCAAGTGTTTGCTGTGCACAAATTGGACACCGCTGCATTTCACTTAACCTTTCCGGAATTACCGGGCCTTCGGTCTGAATGGTCAACACTCTGCCTTGACTCGTAACCCGCATCTTAGTGGTTGGGATGACACGATAGAATCAACAACACCTGACCCTCAGACTTCTGAAAAGTCACCTTGATGTAGAAGAGCCTGTCATTCATCCGGGGCTTCATCTCGAAGGCTCGTTCACCTATGAGTTCCGGGACGGTATGCAGCGTCGTGGCTTTAACACGTTCGCCAGAAACGATCCATTCAATAATCTCTTCGCACACGTCTGACTTCGTCAGATTGTGCCCCATGAGGTCAAATTCAACAGTCCTTGTCGTTCTGACGAGCGTTGGGTCAGAGGCCAACCTGCGAATCTCACTCGCTTCTTCCTCCGTAGCTCGATTATCGACCATTCTAGGCATCCATGGTGATCTGTAAAGGCGTTTTGGTATCAAATGATACTGTTAGTTAGCGGTTATCCGGGGAAAACTGCGTCAATGCGACGCAGTTCGGGGTAACTTCAATGACTTTTCCGACTGGTACGTGACAGATCGTTAGCCGCCTACACCAGCTCATTGTTGGCATTTGAATTGGAGTCTTGATCTTCATCGGGCGGGAAAGCCAGTTAAATACAATGATGATGGCGACTACGAGAGCACCAGTTCACGGCTTTGAAGCGATGGGCAAACCCCATTCAGATGGAGTCACACCATTTCGCCAAGGAATTACCAAGCTTGTGGGAATGAATTCCATCATTCTTGTAGCTCAAAAACGCTCGGCGATTGCTATCGCTTGGTGATCTTCGGACCTACGTACAGAATGTAAAGGGGTGTGTTTACCGCGATTGGCCATGAAAAGTGAATCCTGAGTTGCGGTGTTTTAACTTTTCCATGCCAAGTGCAGAGCAGATACTCACCGGGCCTTCCCGGATACGGAAACGTCATCTCGCCTTTGAAGGCTGCCTTTTCGTCATCACTTGAATCCGTGAACCACGCTTTGTTGTCAGTGAGCGCTTAAAACCAGCCATTGATGTGCGGGTTAAAACCGGCCACTGAGGGGTTGGGTATGTTGATCAATTTCGGCACGCGAAGTGTCGGGGGAGGTCCACATGTCGAACCAGCTGTCAATGGCGACTAATCAATCGATTGAAACTCTGCACGGTTCGGGTCATTCCAACCGGGAAATTGCTCGTCTTTTGAGCATTGACCGTGGTGCGGTCAATAAACATGTGCGGCTGATCAGGGCCGAATCGCAGGCTTTGAAGGAGTCAGATTCG